>QMSR01000058.1 GCA_003649695.1 Thermoplasmata archaeon | reverse complement strand
TCGAGTCAATGAAAATGGAGAACGAGATCGTCTCGCCCAGGGACGGGACCGTGAGGAACATCAGGGTCAGGGAGGGGGAGACTGTGGAGAGGGGTCAGGTCCTCATGGAGGTGTCCTGATGGACTTGACCTCCTTCCTTGAGACCCTCATGGCCATCCCGCACCTAAGCTGGAAGAACTTGGTCATGATGGGGGTGGGTGCCCTCTTCGTCTACCTGGGGATCAGGCACAAATGGGAGCCCCTCCTCCTCGTCCCCATAGGCTTCTCGGCCATCCTGGCGAACATCCCCCACTCCGGTCTCGTGGAGGAGGGGGGATTCCTGTGGATGGTGAAGAAGTACCTGATCGACACGGAGGTCATACCCCTCCTCATATTCCTCGGCATCGGGGCCATGACGGACTTCGAGCCCCTGATAGCCGATCCCAAGACCCTCCTCCTGGGGGCCGCCGCCCAGCTCGGTGTGTACGTGGCCCTCCTCAGCGCCCTGATACTCGGCTTCGGCCTCCCGGAGGCCGCATCGATAGGCATCATAGGGGGCGCCGACGGCCCCACCGCCATATACACGACCACGAAGCTAGCCCCCCACCTCCTCGGCCCCGTGGCCGTGGCCGCCTACTCCTACATGTCACTCGTTCCCCTGATCCAGCCACCGATCATCCTTGCCCTCACCACGAAGAAGGAGAGGAGCGTCGTCATGGAGCCCCTCAGGAAGGTCTCGAGGAGGGAGAAGATCGTGTTCCCGATCGTGGTCTTCGCCGTCTCGGCCCTCCTCGTCCCCAAGGCCGCCCCGCTCATCGGGATGCTCATGCTCGGGAACCTCCTGAGGGAGAGCGGCGTGACCAAGAGGCTGGCGGACGCGGCAGCCAACGAGATCATCAACGCCGCGACCATCCTGCTGGGCCTGGGGATAGGATCCACGATGGTCGGGGACTACTTCCTGAACGTTCAGACCCTGGAGATCCTGGCCCTGGGCGTCGTGGCCTTCGCCGCCTCCACCGCGGGGGGCGTCCTCCTCGGGAAGCTCATGTACCTCCTCTCCGGCGGGAAGATCAACCCCATGATAGGGGCCGCCGGTGTCTCGGCCGTCCCCATGAGCGCCAGGGTCGTGCAGAGGCTGGGTCAGAGGGAGAACCCGGAGAACTTCCTCCTCATGCACGCCATGGGGCCCAACGTTGCGGGCGTCCTCGGGACTGCGATGGCGGCCGGGGTCTTCCTCTCCCTCCTAGGTTCATAATTTAACCCAGAATGAGATGCTCCACTGATGGAGGACCTCAGGAGGATAGAGGAGGCCCTCAGGGCGTGGGAGGAGGAGGTCCTCAGCAGGACCCTACAGAGGGCCCCCGAGAGGAAGGAGAAGTTCGTCCTGGAGAGCGGGATCGAGCTTTCGAGGCTCTACACGCCCCTGGACCTCAGGGACTGGGACTACCTCCAGAAGGCCGGTTTCCCCGGCTCCTACCCCTTCACCAGGGGCGTCTACGCAACCATGTACAGGGGAAGAATCTGGACCTTCAGACAGTACGCGGGCTACGGCACTGCCGTGGAGACCAACAGGAGGTACAAGTACCTGCTCTCCCAGGGGCAGACGGGGCTGAGCGTCGCCTTCGACCTTCCCACGCAGGTTGGCCTGGACTCGGACCACCCCCTGGCCTACGGCGAGGTGGGCAAGGTGGGCGTGGCCATAGACAGCGTCGAGGACATGAGGATCCTCTTCCAGGACATCCCCCTGGACAGGGTCTCGACATCCATGACGATAAACTCGACCGCAGCGAACCTACTCGCGATGTACGTGCTCGTCGCCGAGGAGCAGGGGGCGTCCAGGGCATCCCTCAGGGGCACCGTCCAGAACGACATCCTCAAGGAGTACATAGCCAGGGGGACCTACATCTTCCCCCCGGAGCCCTCCATGAAGCTCGTGGTCGACATCATGGAGTTCTGCTCCAAGGAAATGCCCAAGTGGAACTCGATCAGCGTCTCCGGCTACCACATGAGGGAGGCTGGGGCCAACGCGGTGCAGGAGGTGGCCTTCACCCTCGCCGACGGGATGGAGTACGTGAGGAGGGCCGTCGAGAGGGGGCTGGACGTGGACTCCTTCGCCCCCAGGATCTCCTTCTTCTTCGCCTCCCACAACAACTTCTTCGAGGAAATCGCGAAGTTCAGGGCCGCCAGGAGGATGTGGGCCAGGATCATGAGGGAGAGATTCGGGGCCAAGAAGCCCAGGTCATGGATGCTCAGGTTCCACACCCAGACGGCGGGTAGCACCCTCCAGGCGCTGGAGCCCCTGAACAACGTGATCAGGGTGACCATCCAGGCCCTGGCCGCGGTTCTGGGGGGGACCCAGAGCCTCCACACGAACTCCTACGACGAGGCCCTCAGCCTGCCGACCGAGGAGAGCGTCAAGCTCGCCCTCAGGACCCAGCAGATCATTGCATACGAGAGCGGCGTGGCGGACGTCGTCGACCCCCTCGGAGGCTCCTACTTCGTCGAGTGGCTGACCGACAGGATCGAGGAGGAGGCCTGGAGGTACATCGACGCCATAGAGTCCATGGGCGGCATGACGAGGGCCGTCGAGATGGGCTACGTCCAGAGGGAGATCGCTAGGTCGGCCTACGAGTACCAGAAAAAGGTGGAGTCCGGGGAGATCCCAATCCTAGGAGTGAACATGTTCAGGTCGGAGGAGGAGCCCAAGATAGAGCTGCTGAAGGTGAGCCCGGAGGTTGAGGAGGAGCAGCGGAGGAGGCTCAGGGAACTCAAGGAGAGGAGGGACGGCTCCAGGGTCGAGGCCAGGCTGGCGGAGCTCAGGAGGGCCGCCGAGCGGGGCGAAAACCTGGTCCCCTACATCCTGGAGGCCCACAGGGCCCTGGCCACGCTAGGGGAGGTCACCGACGTCCTCAGGGAGGTCTACGGGGAGTACGAGCCCCCGGTGATCTACTGATCACATCCTCACGAGCATAGGGCTCCAGGGCTCGACGCCCAGGTACCTGGCCACGACCTCGCACTTGGCGAGGAAGGCGAAGAAAATGCCCAATCCTACGTCCGACAGGGTCTCGAAGTTGCCCTGTCCCTTAGCTATGACGACGTCGAAGCCCTTCAGCTTTTCTAGAAAGTAAGGGCTTCTAAGGGCGATGATGCCGTCCAGAAAGGGCACGGCCTCGATGGTCGCGTAGTCCCCTATGCCGACCCCCTCGGCCTCCAACACGGTGGCGTCGTTTATCAGGGGCCTCTCCTTGACGAAGTAGTGGAGCTCCCTGTCGGAGAGCTGCTCCAACAGCGGTATATCCAGGACGATCTCGCCTGCATTGTCCCCGAGCACGGCAACCCTCTCCGCCTCCTCCAGGGCCTCCTTGAGCTCGCGGTAGTGGTCCACCGCGAAGCCCTTTTCCTTCACGAACCTGAGGGCCTCGGGCAGCGACATCCTGGATGCGGGACCGTAATCTGCCGCGTTTCCCGCGACGGAGACTATGATCGCCTCCCTTAGCCTATCATCCGAGGATTCAATATCCCTCCTCGCCAGCTCCAGGAGTGTCCTGGCCTCGGCGTTGGCCCTCTCCTTCACTTCTTTATAAGGGTCGTCCGTCCCCAGGACGGCGTTGACCGCCCCATGGACCTTGCAGGAGTTCTCCAGGGGCGTCCAATCCCTCCTCAGGCCCGTGAGGGCCCTGGCCGCTTCAACCATCGCCCTCCAGGTGGTCTCCTCGTCGGCCCCCGCCAGGCGGCACGCCTCCAGGGCCTGCCGCATCATGCACTGAAAGCACTCGGGATAGGTCCTCATCACCACCACTCCTCGTCCATGGCCTCGAACCACTCCTTGGTCCTCCCCAGGACCACGATCTCATCCTCATCCAGGTCCTCTAGCGTGGAATTGCCCGTGAGGAAAACGACTGCCCTGAGCTCCTCGACGACGGACCTGGCGAAGGTGAGGGTCTCCTCCTTGCCCTTGACGGCCCTCAGGAGGAAGGCCCTGGCCATGGAGGCGGCCTCCGCACCCAAGGCCAGCGCCCTCGCAACATCCACCCCATTACGGATGCCGCCGGAGGCGATGGTGTCCAGGTACCTGGAGCTTAGGTAGACGGACAGGGGCGCCGGGATCCCCCAGTCCGCGAAGGACTCGCCCACCAGGGCCTTCAAGTCGTTCCCGGCCTCCCTCGCCCTGACGGCCTCTATGGCGGTGAAGGAGGTGCCCCCGGCGCCGCCCACGTCCACAGCTGCGACGCCCATCTTGGACAGCTTCTTGGCGGTCACCCCGTCGATGCCGCAGCCGGTCTCCTTGACGATGATGGGGAAGTCCGCCTCCTCCACGAGCCTCCTGAGGGCGGACATCAGGCCCCTGGCCCTCGTCTCACCCTCCGGCTGGACCACTTCCTGGGCGTAGTTAAGGTGAACCGCCAATGCGTGTCCGTCGATCATGTCCACGAGCTGCCTGGCCTGCTCGGGACCGACCTTCCCCATGGCCAGCTGGGGTCCCCCGATGTTCGCGATCCTGAGCGGTATGTCGTAGTCGGCCACCACCGAGAAGGTCCCCCTAAGCGAGGGATCCTCGAGGGCGGCCCTCTGGCTCCCGACGCACATCCCCAGGCCCAGCTCCGAGGCCACCTCGGCGAGGACCTCGTTTATCCTCCTCCCCCCCTCGAAGCCGCCGGTCATGCACCCAATGATAACCGGCGCCGACAGCCTCCTGCCCAGGACCTCAACCTCCAGGTCGATCTCCTCAAGGTCCGCCTCCGGTATGGGATTGTGAATGAACCTGATGTCGTCCCAGAAGTTGTATGGGTGCTGGGAGTCCGGGCTGAGCGCTATCCGGATGTGGTCAGCCTTCCTCCCCCTGAGGATGTCCTCCGGTATCATGGTACCACCCTCGTCCCCTGGAGCTCCCATTTGCAGGCGCTCTCCACCCTCCCCGGAATGAGGCCACTAACGACCCAGGTCTGTTTGGCGTTTCTCGCGACTTCAAGCATCTTGGAGGCCTTTCCGGACATGCCACCCGTCACGTCGTGCTCCACCTCCCCGAAGGAGGCGTTAGTCCCGTCAAACTCCTCCAGGAGCTTGGCGTCCGGGTGCCTCTTCGGGTCCCTGTCGTAGATGCCCTCGACGTCCGTGATGAAGAGGGCCAGCTCCGGCCTCAGGGCCTTGGAGAGGGCGACCATGAGGTCGTCCCCGGAGAGGATCCTCGGTCCCGAGGAGGTGGGGACGACGTCCCCGTAGCCCATGGGGACGAAGCCCAGGTCAAGGAGCCTCAGGAAGGGCATGAGGTCCAGCGTGCCCTCCTGGGCGACGGCGTGTGGTGGCACGGAGACCGCGGGTATGCCCTCCGAGGCGAGGATGGCGGCCAGGGAGGCCGACAGACCCATGACATCGGCCATGACCTCCGCCTCCTGGACCCTGGTGCTCCTGCCCAGGTGGATCCCGTACCTCTCGCTCTTGGTGTGGGCGAAGGAGCCGGCGCCGTGGACCAGGACCATGTGCCCCTCCCATGCCCCCAGCTCCCGGGCGAGCCTCCTCGCCACGGCCGCCTCGAAGCGCATCTCCTCCCCCTTCGGGGCGACCACGCTCCCCCCTATCTTCGCGAGCAGCAGCATTGGGTCTCCATAACAAAGGGTTTTATTCAAGGTATCACCTGAACGCCCAATGAAATACGACTACGACGAGCTGTTGAAGAGATTGAGGACCCT
>QMSR01000057.1 GCA_003649695.1 Thermoplasmata archaeon | reverse complement strand
GGGGAGTCCAGGTCCGGGCCCAGGGAGGCTATGGCGACCTTCATTGCCCGCCGAGCCTCCTGAGCCTCTCGGTCAGCTCAGCAATCCTGCGCTTCAGATCCTCGATCTCCGTCCTGACGTCGGCCTGGTAGGCCGTCCCGTAGAGCGGGTGCCAGTAGGTCGGGTACTGCCCGTATCCCGCGTACGACTGGGCGTAGTATCCCCAATAGGGGTAGAACCACCTCCAGCCCCTGGGGAGGCCCGTCCACGGACAGTAGCCGAGCCTGGCTCCCCATCCTCGTCCTCTCCATCCCCATCCTCTGCCCCAAGGCATCCCTATCACCATGTGCATATGCACATTATTTATTTAAAAAGGTTTCTGACCGTTTCAGGCCCGAGCCGGTGAGGGGGACGAGGACGGGTTCCTCCACCCTGTCCCTGAGGCGGAGGGCAACGGCTACGGCGGACGCGGAGGTGGGTTCGATGATGAACCCCTTTTTCAGGGACCACTTCAGGGCCTTCAAGATATCCTCATCTTCCACCCCCTCTGCCCAGCCCCCGCTCTCCCTCACGGCCCTCCGGATCTCCGGTCCCCTGGGAGGGGAGGGTATCATGAGGCCCTCCGCCAGGGTGCAATGTCCCCCGATGCCGAACAGCTCATCGTGTCCGGCGGCCCTGACCGCTATGAGCCTGGGGAGGTCGTCCACGAGGCCCCACTCCATCAGGTCACGGAAGCCCATGTAGAGCCCGAGGAGGAGGGATCCGCTCCCGACGGGCACTATCACGGACCCGGGCACGACGCCCTCCTCGTAGACCTCATAGGCAATGGTCCTTACTCCGACGAGGAAGAAGGGATTGAGCCAGTGACCGACGTAGACGCCTCCGGCCGCGAGGGCCATCCTGTGGGCCTCTTCCCTGTCCCTGGCGAACACGACCTCGGCCCCCAGGAGCTCGAGGAGACGCCTCTTCCCCTCCGAGACGCCCCTAGGGGTGTATACGGTCACCCTGTGACCGGCCGCCCTCCCATACAGCGTGAAGGAGATCCCCGCATTCCCGGAACTGTCGACGACGACGTCTGAGGGGGTGGGCGGTAGCCCGGTGAAGGCCCCCCTGTCCTTGAAGGAGCCGGAGGGGTTCAGGTACTCCAGCTTGAACAGCATGCCTCCCGCCTCCACGAGCGGTGTGCCGCCCGGCTCCGGGGCCGCAGATCCCGCATTGCAGATGTGCATCGCGTATCTGGAAATCCCGCGACCCCCTAGGGGGAGGAACTCGTCGCCTACATCGTACTCCAGTCTGGCCAGAATCCTCCCGCCCTGGGCGAAGTACTCTTCGGGGCCCAGCCTCGTACCCCCAAGCTTGGCCCAGCACCTCATCGTCCGAAAATCAGCATTTTTATTTACGGAAATGCTCCCGAACCGATGGGCGTAGCCGTTCCATTCCTCCTGTGGTTGGTCCTGGTCCTGGGGACGGTCTCCCTGGTCCCGTACCTGGGGAGGGTCTTCGGAAGGGGGTACTACATGGCCACCTATGCGGGTCTGACCATAGTGGCCAACATCATTGCCATCAAGCTCATCGGGCTTGGGAGGTTCATAGTCCCCTCCGCGGTCATCGTTTACTCCGCCACCTTTCTGATAACGGACATCGCCGACGAGCTGTACGGGAGGAAGTTCGCCCACCAGGTGGTCATGGCCGGCTTCGTGGCCAACGTGCTAGCCGCGATCAGCATCTGGATCGCGGTCAAGATGCCCGGTCTGCCCTTCCAGGAGGACCTGGACAGGATGTTCTCGAGCGTACTCGGCCCGGCACCCAGGATCTTCCTCGCCTCAGTCGTAGCCTACCTCATATCGCAGAACCACGATGTCTGGGCCTTCGCCTTCTGGAAGGAGAAGACGGGCGGGAAGTACCTCTGGCTCAGGAACAACCTATCGACGGCCGTTTCCCAGCTGATCGATACGGTCATCTTCATCACCCTAGCCTTCGGGGGCGTCTTCCCGTGGTCCGTCATAGGCAGCATGATCGTCTCTCAGTACGCCGTTAAGGTCCTGATTGCCCTGGTCGACACCCCCTTCTGCTACCTGGGTGTCCGCTTCGGCTCCCCAGCGACATGAAGGCGGTCCTATTCGACCTGGACGGCACTCTGGTGGAGTCGGAGATCGGCTTTGAGGAGCTCAGGAGGAGGGTCGCTAGGAGACTCTCGGTCCCCCCAGAGGTCCTCAGGCCCCTGTACGAGGGCGCAGAGGCCCTGGGGGCCCTGGACGTGGTGTGCGAGGAGGAGGTCCGCAGGATGGAGCTCAGCAGGCCCATACCCGGGATGAGGGAGCTAGTGTGCGAGCTCAGGCGGATGGGCATCGCGGTGGGTATCGTCACCAGGTGCTGCAGAAAGGCCGCCTTGATCGCCTTGGAGAAGTGCTCGATCCCCTTCGACGTGCTCGTGGCCGCCGAGGACGCCCCCCGGGTCAAGCCCAGCCCGGAGCACGTGCTTGAGGCCCTGCGGAGGCTGGGCGACGTTGAAAAATGCGTGTTCGTAGGGGACAGCCTCTTCGACAGGGTTGCGGCCGAGGGGGCGGGCTGCGCATTCCTCCCCACGGGGAGGCCGGATCGGCTGCTGAGGCAGATCAAGAAGATTCTCTTTAACTCGGAATCCACTAGTCCCCCGTGACCAGAATCAGGTCCATCACCATTTTCTCCGTCCCCGCGGGCTGGTCCCGCAGGAAGCTGATCTCCGGAATGGAGGGGGACGCCCTCTCCGTTCTCGAGGCCCTGGAGGACACGGACCTGGACATCTGGACTACCAGGATCTCGCTCCCCAGGCTGCCTCCGGGCATCGATCCCGTCTCGGTGGCTTCGGCTGTGCAGGAGCTCCTGGACGACCATGATATCACGTTCGCAGCCCCCCTCCACATGGACCTCCGAGACGAAAGGATCTGGAGGCTCGCCGAGGCGCTGCAGTACGAGGACGTCTTCGCCTCCGTCAGGCTGGCCGAGGCGGACTGGGCGGATTTGGCAGCCCGCCTGATCCTGAGGGTATCGGAGGCAGATCCCTTCTACGCTGCCAAGCTCGGCGTCGAGCTGAAGGGGGGAATTGAGAGCTCCCCATATTACCCGATATCGGTCGCCGCAGCGAGGGGCTTCGGGATCTCCCTGATATATCTGGACGAGCTCTCGCAGGGTTACAGGCGCGGGAGGCTCAGGGAGGCTGTTTCCGACGTCAGGAGGTGGTCCATCGGCGTCGGCAGGAGCATCGAGAGGGCCTCCGGGATGCGCTTCCTCGGTGTGGACATGTCCCCGTCCCCCTGGATGGAGGACTCGGTCGGGGGCCTCCTGGAGGAGCTCTCGGGGACCAGGATCCCCTCCCCAGGGACCATGTACGTGATATGGAGGATCAACGAGGCCGTGTGGGACGGCATGGATGATATGTCCATAGGGTACAACGAGCTCATGCTGCCGCTCGCCGAGGACAACGTGCTGAAGGAGAGGGGGAGGGAGGGGCTGAGGGCGACGGACCTCCTGAGGATGACGGCCGCATGCGTCGCGGGCCTGGACATGGTGGTCCTGCCCGGGGACATCGATGCGGGGATCCTGAGGGGGCTCATCCTGGACCAGTACGCCATCAGGGAGGTCAAGGGGAGGCCCATGGGCACGAGGCTCATCGTCTACCCGGGAGCCTCGGTGGGCGATGTCGTCCCCCTGGGGATCTTCGGCGACGTCCCGGTTATAGGAATCTAAACGGCGGCCCTGTCGTAGTGTCCGACGAGGGGAAGGCTCGTCTTCATGGTCACGTAGCCTATCCTGAACAGGTGGGACCTGACGAGGGCGGTCCTGTCGGAGAACCTCGTGACCATGCTCTGGTATTCCTGCGGTATCCCCAGGTCCTTGACCACAACGGGATCGACGCGGAAAATGACTTTGTTGTTGGTCAGCTGAAGCACGATGCTGTTCACGTCCCTGGGGGAGTGCGTCGAGAATATCAGACCCATCTTCCTCGCCCTCCCCAGCCTCGCGATGTTCGTGATCTTCTTGGACACTATGCTCAGGGACTCCTTCTCCTCCTGGGTCTCGGCGCTCGAGGGGAAGAACCTGTGGGCCTCGTCGATGACCACGAAGATGGGGTCCAGAGGTTCGCCCCTGGAAGCCTCCCCCCTCCTGCCCATGAAGACCGAGTCCAGGATCCTGAAGGAGACGATCGCCCTTCCCTGCTCCTCCACGTGCGTCTTCCCCATGATGGCGCTGAGGTCCACGATCACGGGCACCCCGGGCTCCAGGAAGGCGAAGACGTCCGGCTCCCTCACCATCTGGTCCTTCAGATACACGTCGAAAATGCCTATGTCCGCGAGCATCTTGATGCTCCTGTAGATGTTGTCGATGGTGCCCTTGTGGATCCTGGTCCTCCTCTCGATGTCGGCGGCGTCGTACATGCCCAGCCTGGTGATCAGCGCGGACAGGGACTCCTGGGCCGTCCTGCCGAGGAACTCGAACAGGGAGTCCAACATCCTCCTGGCCTGGGCGGTGAAGTAGGGGCTGAGCTCGCCCAGCTCCCTCCAGACCTCGGAGAAGATGAAGGCGAATGGCACCACGTCCACCTCGAAGGTCCGCGCGCCGGCCCTCATCCTCACCCTGCCCATGAAGGTGTTGCCGACCCTGGCCTGGACGACCTCCTCCCTGACCCCCAGGATCTCGAAGTCCTCGCCGAGATAGTTCTCGACGTAGTCCCTGTAGACCCTGTCCGCGTACTCCGTGACCAGGTCCCGGAAGGCCGTCCCCTCACCGGAGCCCAGGGAGGCGAGGAAGTCGTTCGTGACGGGCAGCACGATCTTTATCCTGCCGAAGGGCGCGACCTCCCCGAAGGCCTCCTTCCTGATCCCCTCGCTCACCTCCCTGTCCGCGGACTCCCCCCACCTGCTGGGGAGGACTACGTGCAGGTAATCCCCGGTCACGTCCAGGACGAGGATCCTCGACCTGGGCTCGGTCCTCGATATGGCGTAAATCAGGTTCTTGAGGAAGGTGCTCTTGCCGGCCCCGGTGGTCCCGACGACGAAGGTGTGCTGGTACAGCGCGTGAACGGGGATCCTCAGGATGGTTGGCCTACCCTCGTACTCTATGGCCTCGTCCCCGACCGTGAGGGCTCCTAAGGGGACGCCCTCATTGAAGAGGCCCAGCGAAGGGATGAGGACCTCGGGCTTCGGTATGATGACCGGCGACTGGGGCTCGATGGCGAAGTTCGCCATCGTGAGGCGGCCGCTGTCCGGGTCGTAGGCCAGCAGGGGCTCGGCCTCGATGACCGTGTTCGTTATGATGGACTCTGCCTCCTGACCCAGGCCCGTGGGCGAGCTCCTTGAGACCTCCCTGAACTCGCTCATGGCGTCCACCCTCGTCACGCCCCTGATCCTGAGCGAGATCAGGTAGCCGGTCTTGGGGTCCACCACTCCCAGGAAACGCCCAATCACGGAGAGGTCCCGCCAGTACCGGAAGTAGACCTCGGGCTCCACGTCCACCCTGACGGTGGCCCTGCCCTCCGAGGTCCTGGACTCGTGGAGCCTCGAGACCATGCCTATGTAGGTCCCCATGCCGGAGGCCCTCTCCACGGCCCTCCTCAGCAGGTCGCCGATCCTCTCCTCTATGCCCATGCCACCGCCTCCATCATCCTATCGGTCTCATAGGTAAACGCCACGCCCTCCCCCCTCAGGAGGCCGTAGAGCTCGGAGGCGAGGCACCTCACGATCCTCCTCGACCTC
>QMSR01000056.1 GCA_003649695.1 Thermoplasmata archaeon | reverse complement strand
TGGGCCTCAGGTAGGGGAAGGGGGGCTCGTACTTCTTCCCGACCAGGTCCCTGCCCTTGAGCCTCTTCAGGACCCTGAATTCCCCGCCCAGGACCTCCCCCGCCCTGGCCTCCGCGATGTAGTACCTGAAGCCGTCCTTCTCCACGAGGAGGTAGTCCAGGTCGGGGTGGACGGCCAGCAGCACGTTGGAGGGGAGGGTCCAGGGGGTCGTGGTCCAGACGAGGAAGTGGTTCTCGGACCCGAGCTCCCTGAGCCTTATCACGAGGCTCGGGTCCTCGACCTCCTCGTAGCCCTGGGCGACCTCGTGGGAGCTCAGGGGGGTCCCGCACCTGGGGCAGTATGGGACCACCTTGTAGTGCTTCTCCAGCAGCCCCTTCTTCCAGATCTCCTTCAGGGCCCACCAGACGCTCTCGATGTAGTAGTTCTCCATGGTGATGTAGGCGTTGTCCAGGTCCAGCCAGAACCCGATCCTCCTGGTGAACTCCTCCCACAGTCTCTTGTAGCGGAAGACGGCCTCCCTGCTCCTCCTGTTGAACTCCTCTATCCCGAACCTCTCCAGGACCTCCCTTTTGTTCCTGACCCCCAGCTCCCTCTCCACCTCGACCTCTATAGGGAGGCCGTGGCAGTCCCACCCCCCGATCCACGGGAAGATGGCGTAGCCCCTCATGATCCAGTACCTGAGGACGGAGTCCTTCACGATCCTGGTCCTGGCGTGGCCCATGTGGGGCGGTCCGTTGGCGCTGGGGGGTCCCTCCAGGAACACGTACTTCCTCTCCCTGGACCTGATCCTCCCCATCAGGTCCTCGCGGTCCCAGGCTTCGAGGATCCTCAGCTCCTCCTCCTTGGGGTCCTCGGGCGGGGGGGCGAACGGCATCTGTGCAGGATAGGGGCTATTTCCTTTAAAATTAAAGTTTATAGGATGCTGGATCGATCACGCATCGATGACGAAAGAGTCGCTGATAGCGGTAATCGTGGTCCTCGTGATCATCGTAGCCGCCCTGGGGATCTACTTCTACAGGAGGCCCAGCGCCCCCCAGGGGCCCGCCCAGCTCTCGATCATCAGCCCTCACTGGGAAGGCATTCTCAACGAGTTCATCAACAAGTTCAAGTCCTGGTATGAGAACCAGACGGGTAGGCCCATAGAGGTCACCTACGAGACCTACGGAACCAGCGACTGCGTGAAGAGGATTGAGACCTGGTACCAGACGAACGAGCAGGGGAACTGGGACATCCTCTGGGGAGGCGGCGTGGACCCGTTCCTGAAGTTGAAGGATGAGGGCCTGCTCCAGGCCGTCACCGACCAGGAGCTGATCAACTACGTCAAGGACAACATGCCTGCAGACTACCACGGCATCCCGATGTACGACCCCGAGTACTACTGGTTCGGCACCGCCCTCTCCGGCTTCGGCATCATGTACAACAAGGACAGGATCCAGGAGAAGGGGCTGCCCGTTCCCCAGACCTGGGAGGACCTGACGAAGCCCGAGGCCTTTGACGAGGTCGGGAGCGCCGACCCCAGGCACAGCGGGAGCACCCACATGATGTACGAGATCATCCTCCAGGCCTACGGCTGGGACAAGGGGTGGGAGATCATAACCAAGATGGGAGGCAACATCAGGGACTTCCCCGAGCACTCCTCCACGATCCCGAAGCTCGTCGCCAATGGTGAGCTCTCCTACGGCCTGGCCATCGACTTCTACGCCTGGGGCAAGATCGCCGAGGTCGGCGCCGACAGGATCGGCTACGTCATGCCGGAGGGCCTCACCGTGATAAACCCCGACTCGATAGCGATCCTCAAGAACGCCCCGCACTACGAGGAGGCCCAGATGTTCATCAAGTTCGTCCTCAGCGACGACGGGCAGAAGCTCTGGATGCTCCCGAAGGGCGCCCCGGGAGGGCCCAAGAACTACACCCTGGGCAGGATGTCCGTGATCCCGAGGCTCTACGATGAGATACCCGCCTCCGAGAGGGCGGTCCAGGTCAACCCGTTCGAGATAGCGAGCACCCTCAGCTACAACGCCACCAAGGGTGGCACCAGGTGGGCGATCCTGAACGACCTCATCGGCGCCCTGATCATAGACAAGCACGACGAGCTCAGGGAGGCCTGGAGCGCCATCATCGACGCCATGAACAGCGGCGTGTCCGAGGACAAGATAAACCAGGCGATAGCGAAGCTGTGCGAGATGCCGGCCACCGAGGAGCAGATCCTGGAGTGGGCGAACCAGTGGTCCGACGAGGCCTTCCAGCAGCAGAAGATCACCGAGTGGCACAACTTCGCCGACCAGAAGTACAGCGAGGTCCTGGAGATTCTGGGCGTAGGTGGATAAACGTTAAACTAATCCCCTCTCCTTCTTTTTTGGGTTGAGGCTGAGGCTGGAGGGCGTCAGGAAGTTCTTCGGGGACTTCGAGGCCCTGAAGGGGATCAGCTTCGAGGTCGACCACGGGGAGCTCTTCTTCATCCTGGGCCCCTCGGGCTGCGGCAAGACCACCACGCTGAGGGTCATTGCGGGCTTCTACATCCCCGACGAGGGCAGGGTCTACTTCGACGACAGGGACGTAACCTTCACGCCGCCGTACAAGAGGAACATAGGCATGGTGTTCCAGTATTACGCCCTGTGGCCCCACATGACGGTCTACGACAACGTCGCCTACGGCCTGAAGATAAGGGGGCTGCCCGAGAGGGAGATCAGGGAGAGGGTGAGGTGGGCCCTGGAGCTGGTCAAGCTGGAGGAGCACGCGAAGAAGTACCCGAACCAGCTCTCCGGAGGCCAGCAGCAGAGGGTCGCCCTGGCCAGGGCCCTGGTCGTTGAGCCCCAGATCTTGCTCCTCGACGAGCCCCTCAGCAACCTGGACGCCAAGCTCAGGATAGAGATGAGGGAGGAGATCAAGAGGCTCCAGAACAGGCTGAAGATCACGACGGTCTACGTGACCCACGACCAGATGGAGGCCCTGAGCATGGCCGACAGGATCGCCGTCATGAACGACGGGCTGATCATGCAGATTGGGACGCCCGTGGAGCTGTACAGGAAGCCCAGGAACCGCTTCGTGGCCAGCTTCATAGGGGAGATCAACATGTTCGAGGGGGAGCTCGTGGGGAGGGAGGGGGACTTCGCGGTCGTCGAGCTGGACGGGAACACCGTGAAGGGCGTACCCACGGCGGAGATCCCCCACTCAAGGGTGGCGGTCGCCTTCAGGCCCGAGGCCGCCAGCGTCGTCAAGGAGGGTGGTGGGGGCAACGTCCTCGAGGGGGAGGTCGAGAGCTCCATGTACTACGGCTCCAAGGAGACCGTGTTCGTGAAGACCGACTTCGGGATGGTGAAGGTGGAGATGTTCAACCCCAGGGGTAGGGTGGCGAGGAGGGGGGAGAGGGTCAGGGTGGTCTTCGACCCCTCCGACACCATCGTGCTCCCGTGAGGTGGTTCCATGCTGAGGGGACTCAGGTCCTACTTGAGGGAGGCGAGGTCCCAGAAAGGGATGTTCCTGCTCTCGGCCATCTTCTGGATCTTCTTCATAGTGTTCCTCATCTACCCAATCTCCTACACATTCTACCGCTCCTTCTTCGTCGGGGGGAAGTTCACCCTCTCCATGTACAAGCTCATGTTCTCCGACAGCACCTACTACGGCCTCATCATCAACAGCCTCAAGCTTGCGACGATAACCACGGTCCTGACGTTCCTCATAGGCTTTCCCCTGGCCTTCGCCATGGTGAGGTACGAGTTCCCCTTGAAGGGCACCCTCCAGTCCCTCATGCTCCTCCCCTTCATCGTGCCCCCATTCGTTAGCGCCATTGGGATGATGAAGATCCTCGGGACCTACGGGAGCCTGAACACGCTCCTCCTCAGGCTGGGCATCATCCACGAGCCCGTGAACTGGCTGGGCTCCGGCTTTCCGGCCATCGTCCTGATGCAGGTCCTCCACCTTTACCCCATCATGTACCTGAACATTGCGGCTGCCCTGGCAAACATAGACCCCACGCTGGAGGAGGCTGCCCAGGCCCTGGGCGCCAGCGGCCTCCGCCTCATCAGGACTGTCGTGATTCCACTCTCGATGCCCGGCATCTTCGCCGGGGCCTCCATCGTCTTCATCTGGTCCTTCACGGACCTCGGCACACCGCTCATGTTCTTCTACCCCAAGCTGGTCTCGGTCCAGATCTTCAAGTACTCCACCGAGTTCCGGACGAACGTCATGGCCTACGTCCTCATAGTGGTGGTCCTGCTCATCGTCACTGCCATCTTCCTGGGGATGAAGTTGGTCATAGGGAGGAAGAGCTACGCGATGATGGGGAGGGGCCACGTGGCCCCGAAGGTCAGGAGGATCTCGGGCGCGAAGGGGTGGCTCCTGGCGGGGGCCATCGTCGTGCTGCTCCTGATCTCGGTGCTGCCCCACATCTCGGTGGCCCTCCTGGCCTTCGCGAAGGTCGGCTCCTGGTACAAGAGCCTCGTGCCGACGGCGTTCACCCTTGACAACTTCAGGAACATCAGGGCCCTGGAGAGCACGGAGCACACCCTCACCAGCATCAAGAACAGCCTCTACTACTCCCTCTTCGCGATGCTCATCGACATTGCCCTGGGAGTGGGCATAGCCTACTACGTGAACAGGTCCAGGCTCCCCGACAGGCACCCGATAGACGCGCTGACCATGTGGCCCCTCGCCCTTCCTGGCATCATCATAGCCTTCGGCTACCTGGCCGCCTTCCACTTCCCGATCCTGGATGCGTGGAGGAACCCGGTTCCCCTGTTGATCGTCGCCTACGCGATAAGGAGGATGCCCTACTCGGTGAGGGCCATAAGCGCCGGGATGCAGCAGGTGCACGCGGCCTTCGAGGAGGCCGCCCAGTCCGTCGGTGCGCACCCGTTGAGGGCGGTCAAGGACATCGTGCTCCCCCTCATAGTGGCAAACGTCCTGGCGGCCGGCGTCCTGGTCTACGCCGAGTCCATGATCGAGGTCAGCGCCAGCCTCATACTCGCGGCTAAGCCCGAGCAGTTCCCCATGACCAAGACGATCTACGTGCTCCACACCATGCCCCAGGGCAGCGACTACGTGGCGAGCGCCATGGGTCTGATCCTAATGCTGGTCATCGGGGCCTCCATGGTCCTGAGCTCCAGGATCATGGGGAGGAGGATGGGGGAGATCTTCAAGGTATGAGCAGCGTCTACGAGAGGGAGCTGAAGAGGCTGCTCTCCGGCGACCCGGAGGTCGTGTCTAGGCTCTCGAGGAAGGCCCCTGGCTACGGGATCCTGCTGGAGAAGCCCTTCCTCGTGGTCAGGGCTGCCGGCTCCCTGGGCATAGACATCCTGGCGGTCAGGGGGGGCATAGTCCTCCCCATCGAGGTCAAGAGCACCTCAACGGGAGTTGTGAGGATAAGCAGGAGCGCGAAGGTCCAGGAGCAGTACAGGCAGTACTTGGAGCTTGCCGCCAGGGCGAGGATCGTCCCCATCTACGCCCTCAGGCTGAAGGGGGCCAGGGGAGACCCCTGGAGGATCCTGAGGCCCTCGGAGGCCAGGATCCCGCGGGACATGGAACTCTTCTCCGAGATACCCGAGATCCCGACGTCCAGGAGGGGAAAACCCATACTGAGGTGGGATCAGGGTCTCGAACTCTCCGCTTTCCTATCCTCCATCCTTAACTTAGTCGACTGAACACGATATTCGTAAAATTTGAAAAAATTGGATTTTGTAAATTTTAACGATCAAGCTAAATTTTAAATAAAACAACTTCTTTTAATGAAATGGGTATGAGATATACCATTCCAGTTTTATTTGTACTTGTAAC
>QMSR01000055.1 GCA_003649695.1 Thermoplasmata archaeon | reverse complement strand
TGATGGGAACATCGATTTTTGTGATTATGAATTGAAGAGTATCACATTCCCAACCGACAGGGATTACATCGTTGCAATTGTAGATGAAGAAAATAATATAAATGAGACCAATGAAACAAACAATGAGCTGACCAGAAAACTATCGCCTGAGATCACAGAGATCACGTTTGACCCGGAGACCCCTCTCGCCGGGGATAATGTAACGATATCCGCCGGTGTCAGAAACCCAGGAGTCGCTACCACAACCGAAGTTCTGCTGCGGATCGATGACGTGGCTGTAGCAAATACCACCCTCTCGATCGCACACAACGAGACCGGGACCGCAGTATTTCACTGGACTGCTACAGAGGGGTGCCACAATATCACGATTGTAACAGGTGATGAGGAACTGGACGATATGCTCTGCGTCTACCATTCAGACCTCTCGGTAACCAACCTTACAATCGAGCCGGAGGATCCGGTCATGGGCAACCCGGTAACGACCACGACAGACGGGGTCGGAGACATCCTGGTGTATGACCGGGGTACTGTGCCATACCATCTGACATACCAGACATCGATGCCGTCGTCTGCGGGTCATTGCTGGACCCTCCGGCACCCGGGCGCGGACTGGATCCGGCTGCACTTTCCGCATCTGAAGCTTCTTGGGGACACCCGGCTCACCATATCAAACGGAACGTACACAGAAAGTTATGGCTATTACGAAGCATCTATCAACGATTTTACCGATATCCTGACCCCGGAGATCGGTGGCGATACCCTGTATATCTGTCTGAACACAACGAATTTCGCCAATCTCACCATCGATAAATATGAGTACATGGTAAAGGAACCGCTCCCTTCGAACTGGAGCGCATATCCTGCCGGACCGCACAACATAACAGCGGTGGTGAATGAGAACGAAAGCATTCCGGAACTCGATTTTACAAACAACAGACTGAGCAAAGAGATCCTTGTTGAAGGCTGTGATCTATCGATCACTCACATCGATATCACTCCGGAGGAATCGATGCAGGATGCTGAGACCGTAGAGATCGATGTCACCGTAAGAAACATTGGTGTGCTGCCGGCAACATCTGATGTCTCGTTCCTTGTGGATAACACGCGTATCGATTTAAGAGAGATAACACTTGCAGCCGGAGAATCAACAACCCTCACTACAACATGGACTGCCGTTGCAAACACCCATGAGATCCGGGTGGTTGCAGATGCGGAAGACAATGTGTCTGAGACCGATGAGACCAACAACGAACTCATGAGCGTTGTTGAAGTTGCAGGCGCGGATTTTTCAGTGTCTGCGATCACAGCCGACCCTGCAACGATCACCGCCACTATCATGAACACAGGTACTGCCTCAGACGCCCGAATCGATGTGTACGACTGCACATTCAAAGAAACTTACAACTCTTCAGATCCGGGAATGATTGGCGATCAGATGAAGACCGTTAGTTACACAGGTGTCGACTGTGTATGTGTGAATCTCTCATGCGTTGAAACGACCCTGGAGGTCACAGGTAGCACCGGCACGGTTAAAATCTCTGATCCGGCATGGGTTGTGATGCCGGGAGACACCATCTCGCTCTATGGATACGTCGACGGCGATCACCCCGTACATGCTGATTTTTATGCAGGACCCGTGATTGCATCATTCGATGAGACTATCGGCAGGAACGGGTCTCGAGACGTCTCGGCTGACTGGACGCCTGCTGCCGGCAGCCATGCTGCTGTGGTCTATGTCGATCCCGGGCAGGCGGTATGCGAGACCGACGAAGAGAACAACTTCGGGGTCGTATACACCTATATCAAACCAACCGTCGATTTCGCGGTCACCGGGGTACATATCCATCCTCCGGATGTCGTGGATGGCGATTCTGCGAACATCACGGTTTCTCTCAATGGAACCGCAGACGGATCACTTCAGTTCACCCTGGAAGACCACCTGACAAGGAATCTCACCGAGAAATGGTATGGCGAATCGCTGACTATTACACACGGGAGTGATGCGATCAGGGTGCATTTCGAGGAACTGGTCACATCAGCGATCTCATACCTGATCATCACCGATGCAGACGACCACGTTCTCTTCACCCACACATACGACGATGGTTCACTACCCGGCAACTGGTGCCCGTGGATACATGAAAAAACAATCCACATCATGAAAGTGGGTGATTACCCGGTCGTGGCTGATATTGACAGATACGAATGTAAGAATGTACTGCGAGATATGACTGTTCCGGTTGTGGAAAATGTAACTGAGGAAATCACCGCGACATGGCAGGCAAGCACGGGAAATCACATGATCCATGCAGAGATTGTATCAGAGATTGAGGAGATCAATGCGACGAACAACTGCGCAGATAAACTCGTATCGGTCAAACCCTCGAGAGACCCCGCAGTACTGAATATCACTCATGACCCCCCGGATCCTGAGAATGGTGATTTCGTGTCGATCAATGCTGAAATCGCGAACATCGGGTTCAGACATGCGGATACTGTTGTTGAGATATGGGACTTATCAGAGCGCAACCTCACAATAAAAGCCGATAACTTCTTCAAAGGGTACACCCGCTCATGGAGGATACCGGGCTCCCGGACCCTGACCGGGATTGGTGCGGACATGACCGGGGTTCATTTCGAGAGCATAGACACCACCGTATCTGGCGATCATTCACTCTATGTATATGACGCATCGGGAGCAGAGATTGCGGATTACAGCTACTGCAAGCATGACGATCTCTGGGTCTGGGGCAGGGGCGATTTCCTGACGGTCAGCTTCAACTGTAAGTGGGGGGACATGCCAGAGGGATTCCGGATCGATGGGTATGCGCACAAAAAGCTTCTTAACAAAACGACGGTATCGCTTGGTTCTGGCGAGACTGCTTGTATGAATGCGACGATGAATGCGACAACCGGCTGGCACGTAATCGAAGCGGTCATCGATCCGGAAGATCGGATCGACGAGATCAACGAATCGAATAATATGCTGTGTAAATCCATGTGGGTGAAGGGACCCGACCTCACACCGGTCAGTATTCGCGCCAATAGTGACGGAAAGATCAGTGCAGTGGTCCGGAATATCGGGGATGCCGGAGCAGAGAATGTAACCGTGAGTTTCTGTAAGGAGGTGAACTATTCATACAGCCGTATGCGTTTCTGCGGTCCGGAGACTGAGCGGATAAAACATCGTGATGCAACGAAGATTCGGGTGCGGTTCAAGGATATGAAAATATACGGCAATCTATATATAAAGGACAAAGACGGAGTGATCGTGGATGAATATTCTGGCAAAGCCTCTGATATCTGGACCGAATGGGTGCATGGCGACACGGTAAAAATCGTGGCGGACGCGCGTTGCAAAGTCGGCGTTCCGCTGAGCAGTTTTGAGATCGATCGATACGAATACGAGTTTGAGGACGAAATAATCGATCTCGATGCAGGTAAGCAGATCCGGGTGACCGGAGATGCGCCATGTGGGTATGAGGCGCCGTACAACCTCTCGGTCTGGGTTGATGTGGGCGATACCATTCTGGAGAGCGATGAGGATAACAATAACAAGAGGGTGATGGTATATGTGGATCTCGTGGCTGATGGCATAAGATTCGTCAGCCCGGATCGGTATATGCTATGCCTGGATGCGGAGAAGTTCACCATCGATGGATGTATCACCAACGGTGGTGCCGAGGATACCATAGCAGTTCCGGTCAGCGATTTCAATGTTACACTTGAAGTCAGACACCTGCATTCGGATGGTGCTGTGGGGGATGCTGTTTTCAATATTACGGAGTATGTCGGGGAGCCGTTCTATGCTGGATCGCGTAAAATACGGTTCGAGTTTGACCCAAACGACAAATTCGAGACTGGTGGAAACTATACTGTGTCGTTGACCGTGGATTCCAGCGGTGATGTGTGTGAGTCGAGCGGTTTATACACAGGAGGGGAGGATAACAATGCCACATCAGTAGAGGTTTTTGTTCATAATTCCAGTGGATATACGGGCGGCGGCAATTTGATCAATGTTGCGCAGGGAGAGGTGCGTGGTAAGGTAGTCTACACGGTTGGAGATAGTCGTTATGGTAAGAAGATGGGACCGGGAGAAGAGAAAACCGTTAGATATGCCGAATTTGTCACTGATGACGCCGATGACATAGAATTTGCAAGGATATTTGTGTACTGGTTCGCATATCACTCAGAGTCCGGGCGCGGCATCCCTGATTTAGCCGATGTGGACGTGGCATTCAATGGTCATGCCCTGAACAAGGCGGGAAACTATTCTGACAACCCATGCGCCACATTGAACGATTATGGATATGGATTGTATAGTTATGATGTGACCAATCATATCACCGGTGACGGGAATGATGTAGCGACTGTGAAAAATAATAATGCGGACGCGTATGCGACTATGGGGGTACATGCAATCGGTCTTCTGGTGGCGTATGATGATGGAAAGGGTCCACTTACAAAGTACTGGGTCAATGAGGGTGCTGACATCATGATGGCTGCAAATGATAGATATCCGACCGGGCTACCAAGTGGCGATTGTGTCACAACTGCTTCATTTAAGGGTGTTGAACGAAACGACACAGAGAATGTGAACGCAGCACTGCTAACAATTCTGGGCATGCATTCGGCGTATAGTCCGGATGATTTGTTCTCAAACCCGGGAGATGTGTATGAGTTCAATGACCATCCGGTAGGTTCTGTAAAAAGTACAAGCCATTGGACAAAGCCTGATTATATTGGATATCCCATCGATTTTAATAAAAACAAGAAGTGGGATTCTGTTACAGATTATTTAAAGTATGGGGATAACCTTGTCGAGATTCGTAGCAAGGGTAATTACATGATGCCGGGCAACGCATTCCTGCGTTTGATCTTCCCACCAGACCTTAACGTAATCAACCTGAGCGCTCCGGAGATCACCGTTGTAGGCGCACAGCATTCGATCAACACCACCATCAGAAACGACGGCAGGAGCGATGCGCACGACTTCAATGTAACATTCTACATCGACGGAAAGCAGATGGTCCGAATTCCGCACCTCGACCTCCCTGCAGGAGAAAACATGACGCTTCACCTCTACAACTGGACTCCGATGATGCTTGTGCATGTGTACAATCTCACAGCTGCTGCCGACGTCCTATCAGGCGAGGACTGGACCGAGATCGAGACTGATAACAACGCCATGTCAAAGCATGTATTGATCGAAGAGGGCGGGTTCGGAAACCAGACCGGACCCAGAGGAACCGGAGGCGGCAGCAACCCAACAGGCGGGAAGTTTACCGAGGAGATTACCGGACGGGTCATGCAGGGAATGAAAGAATTTCTCTCGGTGGGGGGAGGTGGCGGTGCCGGGATGTTTTCGCTAACAGAGTGGATCATGAAGGGTGCTGTGTGGCTTGCGCTGTTGTCTTTAGTGTGTCTTGGATACATGATCGAGCAGAGGAGTTATGAGGGGGCAAAGGTACCCCATGCAACATCAGAGACTTCTTTGATGACATGGGGGTAGTATATATACTTTCTATCTTCGCTTATCCACCCACCATTGAATTTCACATTTACCTCGATGGTGACCGGAACAAACGCACTCTGATTTTAACTCACTGCAGCCCACAATCTGCGCAGCCTGACGTATAATACGATGACAGACGCATCCGGATTGGATGTGCAACCAGAGCTTAACTCCGCCCTTTACGTCTTCGCGTTAAATCGAGAACGAGAAAGGACGCAAAGGCGAGAAAGAACAGAGCTATATATTGGCGATCATGCAAAAAGCGCAGTTTATGCCGTTCGCTCGAGAATACCCGCCAAGAACGCGAGAGCAATGTGACAACCCAAACCCACTTGCAAATCATTATTAATACCCGCCAGAAATAACCACACATGCCCGGAAAACCCC
>QMSR01000054.1 GCA_003649695.1 Thermoplasmata archaeon | reverse complement strand
ATTGTTATCCCTCCTTTGATATTCCCGTAATAACAGGGGGGGATAATTTGTCAAATTTTATGGGGGTTGACAACAATTCATTATGGGTATATGCTCATAATAGTTAAGGGTCGGCTTAACGATTTTAATAATTTTAATTTAAAGAAAGGAATAAAAATATGCCTATGCAAGACAGAACCGGTCCCGCAGGACAAGGTCCAAGAACAGGAAGAGGTTTGGGTCTCTGCGGCGACGGCAGAGGCGGCGCTTTTAGAATGGGATGCCGCTGGTTCGGCCGCGGGCTCCGCGCCAGATTTACTAGAAAAGAAGAAACGGAAATGTTAGCTGAAGAAAAAAAAGAATTGGAAGCGGAATTGGAAGCGGTGAAAGAAAGAATGAGAGAAATAGAGAAATAGAGAAATAGTGGTAGGGAACGAAAATTTTCGTTCCCTACTGCCATTTTGTAAATTTTTAACTTGCCTTATGCCACGCCCGAGATTAAGAAAAATTATTCGCTTCAGACCCAGTGCTTTTTATTTTAAGCCAAGGGGAATTCCAATGAAAGATTTGGAGGAGGTTGTTTTGACAATGGAAGAGATGGAATCCCTGCGGCTTAAGGATTATAAGAATTTAGATCAAGTAACGGCAGCGGAGAAAATGAAAACTTCCCAAAGCACCTTTCAAAGAATTTTAACCTCCGCCCGCCAAAAAATCGCCCTGGCAATTGTGGAAGGAAAAGCGTTGGAGATTGAGAGGGAATAAAATTTTGTAGAATATAACGCAAAAAAAGAAGGCGCTTGCTCTACAAACGCCCTACCCTTTCTCTACTTGCGAGTCTCGCTTTTAATTTGCGAAATTTTCGCATGTTGTCTTCTGCTGAACGGTTATCTCCAAAGAGTTTTGCTATCTTTGCTTTCCGATAGCATATTCTCATCAGAGCATTGATACTTGCTGCTCCGTCTTCGTCAATAGGTCTAATCCTATTCTGATACTCTCTGCTCATCCTTATTTCTCCTTTTTTACATTCGATACCAAGCTATCCATTCACCATATTTACTTTCGTCATCTTCATTATTTTCTTTATAAAACTTACAATATCTACCGTTAATTATTAACCCTTTTCCGTCATCCGCTATCATTATACTCATTTTTTCCTCCTTTATTGTTTTAGCATTGTTATGCGCAATGAATTTCTTTGAAATTCATCTTTTAAAATTTACGCTTGCCTCTCTCTAAAAAAACTTTATTATTTCCCCTTTAAAAAAAATTTAAAAAGGGGGTTGAGGGAATTTTTAGAGAAAGGGTAAATCCCAAAGGATAAATTTCAATGAACTAAAAACAGCTCCTTAAATGAGCTGTTTTGTCTATCTGAAATTTTTACTTTTTATTATCTCGACAAAAACAACTCACCCTTAAGAGCTTTAAAAAAGAAAAAGAAGTTCCAGTTGTTTTGATGAGTTGTCGCCATATTATAAACTGCCTGTAAATTTAGAAATAGCGAAGAGCGGAAATTTGAGCTTATTTGAGGGGATGGATGGTTGTTTTACTTTACCATCACTCAAACCTCCGATCTTCATAAATCAGTATACTCAATAAAAACATTTTGTCAAATTAAGTTATCCACAGGGTCTTTTTTTTGTCATCCTGAATTTATTTCAGGATCTGTCGCGCGCAAAACATCGGAAAATATTGGCGCTATCTATGAAAATATAGCGTATCTTTCCTTAAAGAGAGATAAAGATTAAACTAAGCATTTTGATTTATCTTAAAGCTAACAGTAACAGGCGACAGATTCCGAAATAAGTTCAGGATGACAGCTAAAATTTACTTCTCAATACAAAACAACACTCAATACTTAATACACTATACTTAATACTTAATCATCGCCGCGCCAACAAGAACCGCTTGATCGCCCAGCTTTGATTTTACTATTTTAGTTTTTCTGGCGGGGATTAAAACATTTTTCCCAATCTCTTTTCGCGCTTCGTCCAAAATTCCGCTCATTCGAGAAATCCCGCCGATGACAATAATCATTCCGGGATTAAGAATATTGATAATACTGGTTAGGCCGATTCCCAGCATCCTGCTTGCTTGATCAACAACTTTCCGCGCGGGATTATTTTTTTTGTTTAATTTGAATTCTTCCTCAATTTCCAGAGGAGTTTTTTTAACGCCGGTTAATTTGAGATATTCCCTTTCCAATGCCGGTCCTGAAACATATTTTTCAAAGCATCCCCGATTGCCGCAAGAGCATTTGATTCCATCCGGAACTAGAACTAAATGCCCGATTTCTCCGGCGATATTATTTTCGCCGTGATAAACTTTGTCATCTATCACTATCCCCGCGCCTATTCCGGTGCTCACGGTAACTACCAAAATGTTGCGGTATTTCTTGCCGGCGCCGAATTTGCTTTCCGCCAGCGCGCAGCAATTCATATCGTTTTCTATTTCCACCGTTAAATTCTTAAATTTATTTTCCAGAGATTTTTTAATCCGGCAACCCTTGAGAAAAGGCAACGCTGGCGCAAAAATAATTTTTCCTTTTTCAGGATCAACCTGCCCGGGAATAGCAATTCCGATTCGTTTGATAAATTTATCTCTGACAAAACCGCCCGCAATAATTTTCTCAACCGCTTCAGTAAATTTTTCTTTATTCTTCGGCGTTTTTATTTTTTGGTAATCGGAAATTTCAAAGCCGCCTTTTTTAAAAGACACTATCCCGCTGGCAATTTTCGTCCCGCCAATATCAATGGCGAGAATGGGTTTGTTAGACATAGTAAATAATTTTTAATTTTGTAATTTCAATTTTTAATCAATTTTTAATTTCAATTTTTTAAACTATTTCTATTTACTTCACTTACAGCACTTAGAAATTAAAAATTAAGAACTAAAAATTAAAAATTTTAAATATCCTTATACTTCTCATCCTTCAATAATTCATAATACTTTCTGATAATTCTCCTCATCCCCACCGCTGACCAAAGCTGAACCTCGCTGGCGCGGTTTCTGGCGTTGATTTGATCAGAGAAAAGTTTCGGAACGCCGTTAACATCAATATAAACCTCGGGAACAGAATTCAATTTGCTCGCCGCTTCAATAGTGTCTTGAGTTATGGCAAGAATTGTTTTCTTGATTAATTTCTGAAGCGGGCGCGGCCAGTTTTCAATAATCGCTATTTTAAAATGCTTGCTCAATCCCAAAACCGCGAACGCCGTTTGTTTCATCCAAATTACCAGTCCGTGATATTCCTCTTGAGTATAAAAATATTTATTGTTTTTGGCAATTATCAAAGGACCTGATTTAGTATAAAAATACTGCGGACTCAATAATCTTTCACAGAAACTTTTTATTTCCTTTTGCTCGCTTTTACAATAAGTATAAAGATACGACTCGTCCAAATGGTTCACTTTTAGTTTTTTGTAAGATAATTTTTTATTCTTATTTTTTTTAATATCATATAACGCCAGTGCGTAAGCCATTCGACCGTCAGAATTTTTAAAAAGATAATTTTTCTTTTTGCCGCTCCATTTTTTTATTAGATCATCTATGTCCTTAATGTCTTTATTGCTCAAGTTTAAATGTTTTCGGTATTTCTTGATATTCACCAGCGCCTTAGGATAAAAAACAGCATTAACATCAAAAGGAGCAATAATCGGATGAATTTTTTTAAAGGCGCTGCCGCTATCCCGCCAGTTTCCCATTAAATAATATTCCTCATTTTTCGTCCGTCTTGAAGATGGCAGTTTTTTAAAAATAATAAAATCATTATATCGCGCTTTTTTAAGAATATATTTTGCCACTTTCTTCAACTTTTCCCTAATACCCTTTTCAAGCCAGAAATTTTGGGGCAGATAATCCAATCCGATTAAATAATGCGGTTCAATGTCAATCATTTTCCGATCAATAATTTCTTTTCCGGAAACTTCAAACTCATACTTATATTCTCCCACGACATCCTCATGCCATCCCTCTCCTTTCTCATTAACATTTTTCAGAGACATCTGATACATATAGCTTCTGACTTCCGAAGTTAAATCGTGAACGCCCAAATCGGCCGCTTCCATCCAATCACGGGGGAAAATCGTCCCAAAGCGATCGCCAGAAGTTTTTCCCCATTCCAATAAATGCTTAATTTCAATTTTCGTCCTTTTAAAAATATATTTCACGAAATCAGCATTCTCTTTAAATAATTCAAATTTAAAATCGCTTTCTTTTATCAAACTCATTTTTTTAATCTCTTTAAGATTTAAATCATTCGTCCGGCAAATAATTATAAAAGGTATTTTCTTGCCGCGTGATTTACTTTTTTTATTCCCCTCTTGAAAATTCTCTCTTTGTAAAAGGGGGTTAGGGAAATTTTTAGAAGCGCATTTTAATTTAAACCCCGCGAACGGCTTTTTAATTTTCTTAATTTCAATTCCCGGCTCAAATTGAAAAGCGGTTTCGTAAAAATACTTCCCGTACATTCTTTTAAATTTTAAAATCGTTTTGCCGTCCCGCTTAATTTTTCTGATGATTTGAGGAATAAGACAACTAAAATCCTTTTCTCTCACGGAAAGAAAAGTATCATCACAACCGACTAATTTTCTCATCGTCCGAACGTCATCCATCGCCGGATAATACAAATTTAAGCTCTCCGAATTAAAATATCCTTTTACTGTTAAAACATTGTTTTCTTCCTTAACATATTTGACAGCGATTTTATGATGGGGAATATCAACCAGTCCGCAAAATAAATGATTATTCGGTCCGATAATCCGAAACTGTTTAAACGAATCAAAATCAATACAATACCCCCCCGCAATCCAAAGATCCTTTTTAAGCTGATTATTTTTAATTTTATGGTTTATTTTTTTCATTATTCGCGTTTTTTCTTTTTGTAATCCTCTATTATTTTATAATAAACTTTCTCATATTCATCAACCATTTTCTTAACCGTAAAATTTTCTTCAACATGTCGTCGGCATTCTTTCCTGTCAATTTGATCTATTTTTTTAATCGCCTCAACCAATCCTTCAATATTGGTTTTTCCCTTTTTATTCAGCGGCGGAACAATAAAACCGGTTTTACCATGCTTTACTACCTCAGAAACTGAACCCCTTTTAAAAGCAATCACCGGCGTCCCGCACGCCATCGCCTCCGTCATTACCAAGCCAAACGGCTCTTCCCAGTCAATTGGAAATAATAATGCCTTGGCGTTTTTTAAAAGAATATTTTTCTCTCTAAATTTAACTTCTTTAATATATTTAATATTTTTCCCGTCAATATATTTTTTCACTCTCTCAAAATATTTTTTATTCCCGACACTGCCAGCTATTTTTAATTTTCCTTTTACTTTAGAAATTGCCTTAACGGCTTCCAGTGTTCCCTTTTCCGGCATTATTCTGCCCAAGAAAACAAAATAGTCTTTTGGGCTTAAATTAAACTTATGCCTGTTAACATTTATTCCATTAAAAATTCGCGGTTGAATTTTGGCTATCTTATATTCTGCAACATTTACTTGATTACAGCTTATAGGAATAAAATAAGTGTGTTTGTTATAGTCGCGAAAACATTTAAACAAATCTTGTCTACCCTTACCGGGAAACGGAATATGCTGCGTAACAACCAACGGCACTTTTAAAAGCGATGAGAAAAAAATAGCCACTTTCCCAAGATGAGAATGAATAACATCAAATTTTTCCTGTTCCGTAAAGGCTTTTAAATGATTCCCCAGATCATAATATAATTTCCCCCTGGGATCAAAAAGTAATTTCTTACCTTTATTTCTTTGAGCGCAAATAGAAACATCAATAAAGGATTTTAATTTTGCTGAAGTTTTTGATTCTCCCGAAGCAAATAAAGTTACTTTGTGACCTTTTTTCACTAGTTCTTCCACTAAATTAGAAACAACAATCTCCGTCCCGCCGAATGATTCGGGAGGAACGGGAACCCAAAGTGGAGCAATAACGGCAATTTTAAGTTTTTTCATAATGTTTCTTGATTAATAATAAAAGTTCAT
>QMSR01000053.1 GCA_003649695.1 Thermoplasmata archaeon | reverse complement strand
CGAGTTTTCTGATATAAAGCTCTGTTAGAGCTGCATCTATCTGATCAAGGTTTAAACCTGCTAGAATCGTTGCAGCAGATCTGACAAGCTCTTCGTTTCCATTTACATTTTCGAAGCCGGCATTTTTAATTGCGTTGATTCTTTCTTCAATTGTGGATCTTGGCACCTTTATGATTTTTGCATTGTTCCATATAGCTCTTGGAAGCTCTGTTCTCGAATCGACAAATAGTATTATTGTCGAGTTTGCATCAAGAATATGGTCGTTTGTTGCCCAGTTAAGCAGAGCGGCATTTATGCTGTCGTTGAATCTCAAAATGTTTTTCACGATTATTGCGGCTTTTCTGTTTTTTAACGTTTCTGTGATCTTTGACAGTATCGGTGGGGTTATTTCTCCCCATTCTGCGGCAGATTCTATTACCTGTATTTCGTTATTTGATATCTTACTGAATCCCTCATAGCCATCTAATATATACCATTCTGTTTTATCATCTGATGGGATAATCTCAGGTTTTTCATTTAATAGCTGTTTTATTCTCTGTTTGTCATCGGTCTCTACTATAACCAATGGTGAAAACATTGTTCTTCTCTGAATTACAAGCTCTTTAATCCAATTCATGTTTCTCCTCTCTCATTTTATTGTATTCATTTATGACAAATTCACTTACTATCATGTTTATATCATCGAAATTGCCATATCTGTTCCATCTTCTAATTAGCTCTCTGTATTCTTCGTCAGAGATTTCTTCACCAAGCCAGTATTCGATGTGTTCTTTGTTGTACCAGTTGGCTATGATAACACGATCTGTGATAGATCTTAGTGCCTCTTCGGGATCTGTATCCATATTTTTTGCTGCGCTGTAGATTTTTATTAAATCCAGTTCTGTGGATACATCAAATTTGTAATCTTTATTGTCAAACTCTATATTTGTCACGCTTGCAAGTGTGGCGTCATGCTCTGCATCGTAAATCTCTGAAATTGTGGCGCTTACTCCAAGTTCAGGAATGCGAATATCCGTCATTTGTTTGTTGAGCAGCGGTTTCATCAGTACAGTTATTATTCCTTCTTTCACTGCATAGTCTATGATGTCTGTTGAAATTTTGGATTGATCACTGATCAATTTTTTAATTTCTTCAGTCAGATCTATTTTTTCGGTCATACTATCATCTCGACAAGTATATCACATGGATCGAAATCACTGTTTGTTACCGTACAGTTGTGCTCTTCCGCCTCTGCTTCAAGTTTTTCCCAGAAGATTTGATCAAGATACGCTTCCCTTGATCCAAGATTACCGCAGAATTCGCATCCTTCGCCTTCGCAAAGCGGACAGGACTCTAGATTTGAACATGCCCAGAATGTATAATATTTGCCAGATGGGAGTAGTGAGAATACGGTTCCGAGAAACACTGACTTTACTTTTATTCCTGGATTAGATACATCTTCGTATGGTTCAGCCTCTTCTAATTTTTTCATCACATGGTCCCAGTCAATCCCTGTCTCAAGATTTTCTTCTTCCTTTTTTCCAAGTTCTAACAGCATGTTTTTTAGCTGCTCATTTGGTAGGTTTTTCAGATCATCTTCATCAAGTTTGTCTAGTTTTGGGTTCAAATGTTTAAGCTTTAAGATTGCTTTGATTGTTCTTTCTCTATTCATATTATACCTCCTCCTATGGATTGAAATTTAATTCTATGTATATTCCCATTTTGCCTGGGAGAAAATTGAACACTAGCCAAAAACCTTTCTTAAATATCTCAGCATCGAAGATCTTTGTACCGTTGGTTCTTAAAAATAACAATTTCAGATTATAACAGAATTGCATTGAGCATATCCCTTATGTATTCGATTGTTTCTTGCTTGACGTTATCTGGTAAGGTGTACATGCCGTCGCTTTCAGTTAGATCAAGTATCAGATCTTCTTTTGAATACGCTGGATCTTCAGGCATAGGGTGCTCTTTCATGTATTCAAGAATCTTTTCCTTTGATATATTGAGGTACTTGGGATTTATTGCTTCCATAGTTACGCTTTCATAACAGACTAATTTTCTTTCGATTCTTATTCCCATGGGGCTCACCTTAGTCTATACGACCTCTGGCTGTCCAACTTTGTAGTGCCGAATTTCTGACAACTTTGTGCCACACATTTTGCATATAGATTGTTTTGTGCTCTGGATGGCGCAAGGTTCCCCTGATATATAATCCTTCTTTTGTGAGTATGGCTTCCGTTGCTATGTGTGGATTTCCTCTGTCTGAAAGATTTACATGTTTCACTTTGCCAATGGCGTATCCTCTATAGATTCCATTTCTTTGTTTTCTTACAATGATTTTCTTTGGTTTGAATCTTAAATCTGCAATTAAGTAAAACTTCCTGTTGCCTTGTTTGATAACACAAAGCTGATCTTCGTTTACATAGCTTACATAGTTTGGATTCTTTAAGTCTTCTATACGACTTTCAATTTCTGGTGTGGCCTCAAGGATCGAATATTTATCATCAACAAGTAGATGAATAAATCGAATTCTGTTGCAGATCTTTTCGAGTGGTATGGGCATTGACTGACTTAGCAATTCTTTCGTTGTTTTTTTGGTTGGAATGAGAAAATATTCACCTTGTCGCTTGACATATTTATTTTGCTCTATGATAAATTCCATTTTATGAGTCCAGTGTCTAACTTTGTTTTCCCATAATTGAAGATCTTTGTATTGTTCGTCCGATAATCCGTCTGCCAGAAGTCTAAATGCCTCCTCTACAGTCTTTGGTTTATGTTTGAGTTTTACCAGAAAATAGGGTCTGCGATATTGATTCTTTGACAATGTTTCTGTTGAGCTTAGATAGTAGTGACCTCTGTATTTTATTAATGAAGCGCCTAGAATATGGCGATAATGTATTTCTCCCGTTTTGCTGTCCTTGACTGGCACCCATTCGTCCTGCCTAACATCTATTATTTCTACCTTGTCTGGCTGTATTCCAGCTGCTTCTAATGCAGTGAATGGTACTATTGCAAATTTTCTTTCTTTCATACAGCGCTCACACAGCACACCAGCCGAATGAATCCGTAACAGAGCATTGTATATCGGACTTGTATTCTTTAGCTCGATGGTTTTTTCGATTGCATCCTTAAGTTCTTCTTTGTGCTGCTGTACCACATAATACAGCTCAGCTAATCTTCTTGTTAATGCCTGATGATTGGTTGTTGTTACACTGTAATAATCTCCATTTAATATATGTCCATTTTTGCATTTCGTTGCCAAAGGAAAATGTCTTCCGTAGCTGTATAGGGTGTTTCCTGTGAAATAAATGTTTGCTCCCTCATTATATGTTTCTCTTTCTTTCCCTCCAGCAAAGAAATAGTTGAATACTATGGCCTCGTGGCTATATTTTTTGATTTGCACCATCCCACCTCCTATTTGGATAGAATTGATATTATTTCATTTTCTACAAATTCTATACAAGCCTCTCTTTCTGGGTGAGATTGTTTAAGATTGTCTAAGATGTCCAACAGCTCTCCAATGGAGATGCTTTTGTCTGATAGTTTTTTAAGTTTGTTGATTTGTGAGATTGTGATATCTATATTTTGCTGTAATTGTTCTAATTCATGCTTGTACTCATGAAGTTGTGCTGTAAGCATTTTTATTCGTCTGTTGATTGTGTCATTTATCATAGCATCAATTTTTTCCTCGATCTTTTTCCTTCTTAGCATGTTTTTTCTCTCCAAAAAAATTAGAATTGGAAATTTGGGCTATTGTATGTTGAGATATATTCTTATCCTGTCATTGACGTAATTTCCAATTCTATTTTTCTTGTCTTTTTCGAGTTTATAGATTCCCGAAACATATTGTTCAAGGTTGTGTTTTTTGATAAATTCCAATGCTTTATCGATTTGCCCCATTATTCTTAATTGCACGCCACCGTTGTCATCTGACTTCTCTGGATGAGCCTCTACCATGATCTCTTTAAGCCAATCTGGATTTTTTAGTGCTTTTTCAATTTCTTCTTTCAGCAGATAAGCTCTTTCCTTAAAGTCTTTCATAATTTGCCTCCTTTTATTTAGATTTAAATTTTTTGATACGATTGCTTATTTCTCTGATTAGTTCTTCGAAGTCCACCTCTTTGAATTCATTTTCGCCTTCTTTTGGGTGTAGTATTTCAATTAACCACATCTTTGATTGACCGTACCATATTGATATTCCGATATTTGTCGAAATATATGGCCCACAATAAACATCAAATGGTTCTACTGAGCAACGAAGTCCTGGAAATGTTTGCTCCAGAAAATCTTTGAGATCAAAGATTTCTGGGTAATTTGGGCGTATCAGGTATCCGGGATCTCCGAGAACTCTATATCCTAATGGAGATATGTATTGCTCCCAATAGTACTCATCTTTCTCTGCATTTTTTGGTTTGCACATTTCGCCTGTCATTTTTATTCCTCCTTCGCCTTCTTGACTTCTTTTAGAAACGATTTTTCAAGCTTTCTGGCTTCTTTTGCACACTCTGGACAAAGCAGAATGAATGCTGCCGAATTTTGATTGATCTCAGTAACCGGTATGAATTTTGCCCAGTTTTCTGGAATCAGTGCCATCTTATACAGATTTAACCCTGGAACCTTTTGAGCTGGAATATAGATACTGTTTCCGCACCTATCGCAGATTATCTTTGTTAGCATTTCTTTCATTACATCACCACCTCCTTGAAATTTGAATTACGAGGAGAGGACTATGCGTCCTCTCTCTTTTAGTTGTTTTATTTTCATTTCAATCTGTTCACTGGTTTTATCAAAGTTCACTTCGCTGTTAAGGAGGCGCAATGGTTTTGCTACTATTCCATTTTCGTTTTCATTGAGCTTTTGCATTTCGTAGATATACGTTACATTTTCCAGTGGTATCAGTTCTTTTAACAGCTGTTGCAGATACTCCTTTGGAAATACCACTTTTTTGCCGTCCATAGCGCTACATGTCAAGCGCTTGTTCACAAATCTGACTTTTGCTTTGAAAGTATCCATCGCTTTAACAACTTTGATTGGCTCTGCGATTATTCTGTCGTCTTTCACGGTGTACACTCTGAGCTTTAAGATTGCTCCGTACTGAAGCATGTCCATCTTTTGATTTAGAATTTCTCTTGGAATCAGTATTTTTTTGTTGTTGAACGTTGTCTTTCTTGTCCATTTCACTGTTATTATCGGCTTGAAGTCACTGTCTGCCTCTGCTTCATCGGGACTTATTCCCATTTTTAAACATGTTGTTATGAAGTAGTCTTTGGGATGATTGTATGGCTTTGATCTTCTGACTATTGTTATTGTTGGCTCTATCTTTGTTATTTTTCTCTGTGGCTTTTGTGGTTTCTGCATCTTTTCGCTGTACATCACAGAGATTAACCCCAAAGCTTTTTTAGCTTGTGGGGTATTTATACGAGAGAGCTTCTCAATAGCTCTCTCAAGTCCAAACTTACTGACATATTTCGCCACAAATGTGGCGAGTACGCTGTCGGTCCCTAGCCCCAAATTTCCGGGCATACCTTCTTCTCCCACCATTTTCTCCACTCCTTCTGGCGCCCCCTGACAGGGATTCGAACCCAGCCTAGGGCATTAAAAATATAGGGAATACAACTCCTGCATTCTTTTAATTACCTTCTTTCTATCAAATTTTTTAATTTTAAGCTTCTTTCTTGCAAACTGTTTTTCATACGCTATTGCTATCCTGTGCGGGTCGGGCATAGCATTTTGGGTAGCAAGTATTTCTGCAAGCTCATGGATCAATGCAAGTCTCAAAATTTTTGGATCTTTGGTATATGCCCTTGGTAGAGCTATGAAAACCGAGTTATCCTTGTGATATATGTAAGAGGCGCCCATCCAATTTCCTGGTGGGCGCTTTTCTCCAAGTTTTTTGTTTTTCTTTTCGACCAATACTAAAATTGGCTTCTTTCTGAATTTTGCTCTCATGTTTTTCTGGACAAAGTCAAGGAGATATTCTGGAATCTTTGCCTTTTTGATCTTCAAATTGCTATATTTTATATTGAAATCTTTGCTTATAATGTTCCTCAAATCGAGCTTTTTCTTTGGAGAAATAAGAAGAGGGCGATGATACATAGTGTTGAATTCCTTTGCGACGTTTTAAGTTTTACTACAGCGCTCCTGCTCTTCTGAATGTTTCTAGTATGTCTATTTTTCCATCTGGAGTTCTGACCGGCTTTACCTTTGATCTATCATTGAAGCCGCCAGGGGTTTCTAT
>QMSR01000052.1 GCA_003649695.1 Thermoplasmata archaeon | reverse complement strand
TGTTAACGGTTCCCGAGGAAATAATTGGGGCTATCCGCTCCGGAGAGAGGTTCACAATACTTTCCCACAAGGACCCCGACGGAGATTCGCTTGGGTGTTCTGTGGCGCTGTTCAGGAGTTTGAGTCAGATGGGCAAGCGGGTGTATCTGCCCCTGCCCGAGGATTTTCCACGGAAATACGAGTTTATGCGGAAATACATCAACGGGTTCCCGAACTCCCGCACTGGTGAGGGCGATATTATCGTGGTTGACTGCTCCTGCGAGGAGAGAATCAACTGGCTGGGCACAGAGCGCAACGGCAGAAAAGTGATAAGCATTGACCACCACGAGGACAACCCCAACTTCGGCGACCTGAACTGGGTGGAGCCGGAATCCCCCGCCGCCGGCGATATGATTTTCCACCTTTTGAGGCAACTTGGCGCCCCGATTGACGAGAAAACTGCCAGCGCCCTGTATGTGGCAATTATGACCGACACGGGGCGGTTCTCGTTCAGCAACGCCACGCCGCAATCTTTCTTCGACGCCGGCGAACTGGTGAAATTGGGGGCAAATCCACGGTTTTTGACCGGCGAGGTGTATTTCAATTTCTCCGAGGATTATCTGCGGAATATCGGGATTGCGCTGTTCAACGCCCACAACTACCACAACGGCAGGATACTGTTTCTGACGCTGGACAGGGCGACCACGCAGAGTTTTTCCACCTCGCCGGAGAACTCGGAGGGGATAATAGATTTCGCAATGTCTGTGCGGGGAGTTGATGTTGCGGCGCTGTTCAAGGAAATCGCCCCGAGCAAAATCCGGGTGTCCCTGCGAAGCCGCAGAGGGATAGATGTATCTGGGGTGGCAAAATTTTTCGGCGGAGGCGGTCATCCCAATGCCGCCGGATGCACAATAGATGCCAATCTCACCACCGCTCAGGAGGCTGTTCTGGAGCAAATCAGAAAAGTCTTGGGGTATCGCTGAGGACTGATTATATTTTTCCGCAGACCCTGCAGGAGGAAAGATGGCAAGGGAAGACGAGATAATCGTGTGTCGCTGCGAGGATATAACGCTTGCCGAACTTCGCGCCGCAATTGAGGCGGGATACACCGAATTTGAGGAACTCAAGCGCTATCTGCGGATTGGTATGGGACCCTGTCAGGGGAGGACCTGTATTCCCATAGTTCGGCGGGAACTTGCGCGGTATCTTGGCGTGCGCCCCGAGGAAATCAAAATCCCGACCAAAAGACCGCCGGTGGTCAACATCCTCTTCGGGACGATTGAGAAATACAGGGAGGAAAATCTATAGTCCCTGTCGTGATGGGCGTCGCTGTCTGCCGGGGCGTTTGGTTGATGAACGGAGTGTCTTCTGAAGCGGGGCGTCGTTTGAATTTGAAAAAAACGGGGTTATCTTCCCCTTCGCAGGTATTCCTTGAGTTCTCTTTCCTTTTCGCGTTCCTTCTGGCGCTCTATGAGGTATTGTTTTTTCTGGTATGTTCTGCGTCCTTTGGCGAGGGCGAGTTTGATTTTGACTATTCCGCGGTCGTTGATGTAAATCTCAAGCGGGACGAGGGTGAATCCGCGCTCTTCGGTTTTGCTTTTGAGTTTTAGAATCTCGCGCTTGTGCATAAGAAGTTTTCTTCGGCGCCGCGGCGATGGCACAAAGGCGGCGCTTTTCTCATATGGGGCGATGTGCATATTGTAAAGCCACAGTTCGCCGTCCTTGACCTTGGCATAGGAATCCTTCATACTCACGCGCCCGGCGCGCACCGATTTCACCTCGGAGCCCTCAAGCACTATCCCTGCCTCGTAGGTCTCTATTATCTCGTAGTCGTGATAGGCTTTCTTGTTTTTCGCCACAACTTTCATCAAAAAACCTCTTGACTTTTTCGGTGCCAGAGGCAAATTAAATCCGAGGAAGATAATTTGCAAGGCAATTTGCCGGGGTGGCGGAATTGGCAGACGCGCTAGATTCAGGATCTAGTGGGCATAGCGCCCGTGCGGGTTCAAGTCCCGCCCCCGGCAAATTTTATTTTTCCCAGAAAATTGGATATATTCAAGACAGTTTGATATCTTCGCATATACTTGGACTTGAACCCGCAATAAAGCGGGGCAACGCCCCTTCAAGTGAAGATGCCCGGCTATCGTGCCCCGGATACTGATGGGCGAATATCTGATGCATCCGCTTTCCCTATGGCGCCTCGCAATCGTCAAATTCCCTCGCAGACTCTCGCGCTACTGCGAAATTGTGATTTCGGCGACAGTTTCCTGCTGGTTTCCCGCAAAATCCGTGGCAACGAAGCGAATTTTGTATTTCCCCGGCGGAAGCGAGGGCACAACCCACTCGGCAACCGACGCCTTGTATCTGCCCGAATAGTGCAGAGACAGGGTTTTGCCGTTGGGAAGTTTTGCCATAATTGTTCTGGTGTCCTGCGGGGCGAAGACCTTGAGCAGAACGCGGGTTCCGGGGGATGCCTTCTGCGGTTCAATTTTTGCCTTCAACTGTGGCGGTTTGGTGTCAACAACGAATTTCTGGCGCTGGCGCCATTGGGAGCCCGCTTTATCGGTGATTATCAGCGTGCAGTAGTATTCGCCGTCGCGGACATTCTGCGGCACCAGAAAGCGCGCCTCCCACAGACCGGTTTTCGGGTTTTTCTGCGCGATTATCCGTTCGCCCCAGGGCATTTCAACCACCACACGCACCGCATACGGCGCATCAATCACAAGTTTTGGGTCACGCGGCTGGATAACCCTCGGGCGAAGCACCGCGCGGGGCGCAGCCAGAAACGCCGTGTATGGCGTCACGAAGGTGAACCTCTTGGACAGGGCGATAATCTCGTCAACCCACTCTTTTTTCTCGCCCTCGCTGGCGATTTTGTCAAGCAAAAAGTCCACGCGGGCGCGCGCCCACAGACGCTGAACATAACCCGCAGACGGCAGAACCCTTCCCTCGGCGCTGAATTGCTCGCCGGAGTTGGTGATTACTTTCACCCGCACCGTGCCGGAAAGACTGTCCTCAACCGCCCACACAATCGGGCAGGCGATGCCGCCGTAGGCAATCGGGCGCGGCGGATAGAACTCCACCGGTCTCCCGTTGAACTCCACCCTTTTGACCTCATACGGTTTCCTCGTCAGATACGGCAGAAGATACCGCGAGACTTCATCCTCAACCGTGGATTTCTCCGCCCCCGGCGGGATATATATCACCGAACCGCCGGCGATTCTGGCAAGTTTTTCTAAAAAATTCCCGTTGACATCCTCGCCTATGGCGATGATGTAGAGGGGAATGTCGCTGTGGCTTTCCACTAAAGTGCGAATCATCTTCTGCCCGGTCTCACCCACCGATGGGAAACCATCGGTTATGACAATCAGGGCATCGGTGCCCTCCGCCCGATGGGAGTAAAAGTCCGTGAGGGCGGAATATATGTCTGTGCCATATGCAGGGGTTATGCCCTCAAGGAAACGGGGGACCTCGCCGCGGTCGCCGCTGAAGTGAATTATCGTGTCGTTGAAGCAGGCGAGGGAGAAATTTTCCGCCGCGGATATGCACTTTTCGGCGGCGGCGCGAACCTGATAGTAATAGTCCTTAACGCTGGCGGAGACATCAACCAGAAGGGCAAGATTTCGTCCGCGCTTTTGGCTGACCACCGGCGGGGAAAATATCGCCAGACCGAAGGTGCTGTCGCCGGCGGAATACGCCGCCACGCTCAACACCGGCGCGTCCTCACCGTAGGAATAGTCAATCTCCAGCGGACCGGACAGAGTGATTTTCTCAAACTCATCCTCGGAGGAGAACACTTTTCCGCCGCCGGAGACGCTCATCGGCAGACCGGAGATTTTCATCTCGCTCAATTCGGTCCGCCCGCGCACGGTGATGTTGACCTTTATGCGCTCAAACCTGATACTGTCAATCTGCGAGGAGAACGGCAGGACAAACCTCACCTTTCCGTCAACCTCGGGCAGCAGCCCGGCGAAGACAAGTTCCAGCATCTTCGTGGACCTCGGCGGGATTGGGACAATTTTTGCGGTGAAAAGGTTTCTTGCCGCCGGGAGAAGAATTCCCGGGTCTATTGCGCGGGCGCGGAGTTCCTCGTAGGTCCTTATCGCCTTTTTCTTCTCAAGGATGACGCCGGGAATTCTTGTGGGACCGTCCCAGGTGGCAAAGCCAATCACGCTCGTGCCCTCTGGAAGGACAAAATTAAACACCCCCTCCTCGTTGAACCTGCGCGGATTGTAGAAGGTCTGTTTCAGTTCGCCAACCACAAAATTGTCGTCTATGGTGATGGTCAGTTCCGCCTCGTAGGGGATAACGGGAAGTTCGGAATAGGATATCTCCTTTTCGCCGAGGTCCGGGGGAAAAATTATCCCGAACCCGTAAACGGCTCCAGCGACGAAGCAAACCAATGCCAGCGCAAATTTTTTCATAACTTACTCCGGGTTGAATTTCACATAATCGCGATAGAAATTTGTGAGCAACCTTTTCCGGGCGGCGGCGACCTGCTCCTCAGAGATTCTGACACACTGCGCGCCGGGGAGATGCCATCTTTTTCTGAACATCATCTTTGCCGTGTGCGCCCTGTGGAAAGTGCCAATCGCCGAGAACGCAAGTTTTTTGAGGTTTTCAATCTGCTCGGGGGGCAGGTCAAAGGTCTCCACTGCGCCGAGGAAAAACCTTGCCGCGGCGATTTTCTCGGGAAATGTGTGCGCATTCTCCAGCATTATGCGGGATTTGTAGAGCAGTCCGGCGGTCTCCGGGGACTGTTCTCCGGCGACCACAGAATCCACCGCCCTGACCAGACGAACAAATTTGTCCCGGGCGAGTCGCTCCGCCCTGCTCACCCGGGACATATCAATTCTGAACACCAGCAGGATAATCAGTGCGCCGAAAAGTATTATCTGCAAAATATGTGTCATCGTCAATAGATTGAGAAATCGTTGCCGCCGCGGGCATTGACCACATACAGCGCCCGCTGTGCCTGTCTCATCATCGCCTCCGCCGACGGCGCCTTCTGCGACAGCGTCATCCCGATACTCACCCGCGGAACACCCGTTTCCTTGAGAGCCTTTAACAATCTTTCTCCGGTTGAGAATGCTTTATCCGGGTCAACGGCGAACAGCATAAGGACAAAGTCCGACCTGTCCCCGCGGAAAACCATATCGTATATCCTGACATTGGACTTGAGTGTTTTGGCGACATCGCGCAGGGTCAGTTCGCTGTCGCCGAGGTCAACATCCACAAGCACCAGCGCCATCTGCGACCCGGTGCGGTGAACCCTTTCAAGTTCCCTCTCAAGTTCTTCCTTCATAAACCGCGCATTGAACACTCCAGTCTCCGGGTCTATGACCATTAACTTCTTGAGGTCTTCCACCTCTGTGACATTTTCCCAGATTATCATCCTGCCGTTGGGCAGTTTTTTTTCTGTGCGCCGATACAGATTGTCCATAAATTCATAAAGTCCATCATCATTGGGGCTGGTGTTCATCAGCATTTCCCCGGTGGCATTGGCAAGGGTGATTTTCTCCCCGTCCTTTTCAATCTCATAATACAGTCCCAGCGGAAGCATTCCCAGAAAGTCGGCGACAATTCCCGCCAAATCCGACTTTTCAAGTTTTTCCAGCATTTTGGAGTCCATACTCACTCTCCTTAAAGTTTTTTCACTCTCTCCATCTCGGCAACAAGTTCGGGATACAGCGGGAAAGCAGCACAAAGTTCCTTAACTTTGTCTCTGACCTCGTTTATAACCTTTTCGTCCTCAATGTTCGTCAGGACGCGGTGAATCATCCTTGCGATTTCGCGCATTTCGTCCTCTTTCATTCCGCGGGTGGTCACCGCAGGCGTCCCAATCCTTATCCCGCTGGTGATAAACGGCTTTTGAGGGTCAAACGGAATAGTGTTGCGGTTGACGGTGATGTCCGCCTTTCCGAGGGCTTCTTCTGCCTGCTTTCCGGTGATTCCGAGGGAGCGCAAATCCAGAAGCATAAGATGATTGTCGGTTCCGCCGGAGACAAGCCTTATGCCAAGTTTTTTGAACTCATCCGCCATCGCCTTAGCGTTTTTGACAATCTGTTTCTGATATTCCTTGAATTCGTCGGTCATTGCCTCTTTGAGCGCCACAGCCTTGGCGGCGATTATGTGCATAAGCGGACCGCCCTGCATACCGGGCATAACGGCTTTATCCAGCGCCTTGGCGTATTCCTTTTTGGACAGAATCATTCCGGCGCGGGGACCGCGGAGAGTTTTGTGGGTGGTCGTGGT
>QMSR01000051.1 GCA_003649695.1 Thermoplasmata archaeon | reverse complement strand
GTAAAAAAACAGAAAGAAGGGAAGAAACCCACTCTTATGAAGAATAAAAAGTAAGGTGTGATTATGGATGTGTACGCATTTATGGATCTTTTGCAGGTAGAAGTAAAGGGGCTTTCTCGATATTTGTCAGAAGATGATTATCAGAATGCGACAAATGATGCTATGCGGGAAACGGGGTGGGTGTTTCCGGTGGTAGCTGATTTTCGTTTGCTTTGGATAAAACAGCGGGCGAAACGTAATTTGTTTTTTTACCTGTTTACTGAAAGTGCGCACAAATTCAAGTACGAACAAATTAATTTACAACATCGATTTGAGCATTATAATATCATTATTGCCAATATGGATAAAGCGTTCAAAAATGCAATGGAGGATCACCCGGAAGAATTTTTGGATGTGACGGGAATGACAGATACTGTAGGAATGATGGGAACAAAGATAGATGCTGGATTTGGTTATTCTCCTGCTGGGGAAGATATAACTTATTTGCCTGAAAATGAAATTAACTTTGTTCCACGTAAAGATTGATGAGTATTCAATACGATATTGCAGATGTTTTGGAAGAAGTTGGGTTGTCTTTCACTATAGAACATATGGGTGTGCCTGTACCGGATGTTGTTGAATATTTGACATACACTCCTAACACTCAAGTTACAAAACCTTTTGTTCGTGAACATTTTTTAGAAGTGGCTTTTCGTTCGGATACAAGTGTGCTGAGTGGGGATATTATCACATTTGTTGTAAGTGGTGATTCTTATTTGGTAATGAACAATACGCCTGATTTTTTTGAAAATGAAATCATTCGGTATTTGGCAGTTTTATACAAAACTAATGTTCTTATTGATATTCTTAGGCCGCAACATACGACAGTAGGATATAACACACAGTTTGATTTCGTTGTAGTTGTCTCCGCACAAAAAGCGTTAATATATGCTCCATTATTTGGGAACATCGGAAGAGTAGACCCAGATGCTGGATCTTACGCTTTAGATAAAGAAGAATTATACACACCAATCGCGTATGATTTGCGGGAAGTAGATCGTGTGCGTATCACTGGAACTTCTGAATTTTATCAAGTAAATACTGTTATTTTGCGCAGATTCCCAGCAGTGGCTGTTTCTGGGTTACGAGAAGACACTAGAGGCATGTAAATCGCGTATATTGAGGTTTTTATTATGAAGTTGGGTGTTTGTGTTGTTAAATGTGTTGGTGGAGATTACGAGCGTTCTTTGGCCTCTGTAGAGTGTCTTCCAGTGGACACAATTATTTACTCAATTTCTTCTTTTTCGGAATTACAGCAACATTTTACACAAGTGAAAGAGGATTGGACATTAGTATTATATGAAAGAGAAACATTGGATTCTTGTTTTGTAGAAGCAATACAGGTTATGTTGGAAGCTGTTACAGTTTCTGCATATAAATTTTATTGCACCGTTAAGACGGCTGCCGACCCACTTGTCATTGAATCTGTTCGTTTATTTAGACGTGGGGTTCTTTTACGGAAAGATGCATTGCGTCCGTTAATTCCTGATACAGATGTGACTCGTATACTGGATGGGTGGATTTACGAACATGGCACAAAAAAAGATATACATAAAGTTTTTAAACATGCCGCATCTGATCAATGTGCTGGCACGCCTGTTGAACACGGCGCGATATCATGAAACTAATTTGCCAATGGTGTGCTCTATTGATTATGTAGAGTTAATTCGTAAAAAAATCATGCAACAAGATTTTTCGTATCCTGCGTTGAGTCCTAGTTATGAAGAGTGGAAAAGGCAAAACTATCCAAATGCAAAAACTTTTTGGCATTTGGGAGGAGAATTGGTACAAGCGATTCAATCGATGCGTTTTGGATTGAATGAATGGGCAGCGACAATTCCAGAAGGAGTTTCAGATTCTGGTGGAAAGAGTTATGGAAGAACCAGTCGTACTGAAATTTTGACGTATGCAATGACATTGGAAGAAGGGTATGATCCATTTAATATTAAAGCACGCCCTTTGTTTGCTCCAACAAATGAAGAATACGCACAAAATGGATATTTAGATAAAGTGGAAGAAGTGCGAAAATCACTTCTTTCTGTTTGGAGAAAAACATGAAAATTATTGATGTAGTTCCTAAAGATATTGTAGTTCTTGCTGAACTTTCACTTTCACAAATAGATTCTATTCTTTTTTGTTTGGATAGAACTACAATAGAATATGACACTACAGATTCTGATGCAGTTGCGCATGTTGATTACGTGGTAGGGGCGCTATATCAAACTTTGGTTGCTTTGAAAGAAGGGAGATTGGCAAATGGCTCTTGATCCTTTGGCATCTGAGTTCTTTTTTAGATCCTCTATAAAAAAATACATAATTGATTCTCTGTCTACTATTGAAGGAAAATTAGTTATTTTTGATTCGACAATTTTGTATGAAGAAGTCAGTACATATAATGTCGATGAATGGTTTGTTGTTAATTTTGGGATGTTTGATCGTAGTTTAATGTCACGAAATTTAATTGAAATTAATTGTTGTACGCGACAGGATGCAGAAGGTGTTAAACTTTCGAAATTAACTGATTTAGTTGTGGGGTATTTAACGGATACATCGATGACTGATACGATGCGCAGAATAGCAATGTACGATGCAACGGAAATTGACCCTCTTAATTGGACAGAAATTGGTAAAATGTTAGTACTGAAATTCAGTGAAGGATTTCAGAATACGACACCGGACAAAACAAAGGTAAAAACGATAACACCCATATTAACGTGGGGTTCTGTCGTATGAGTGATACAAAAGATTTTATTTGTTGTGAAAAATGTGGGAAACGGCTAATAGAAAGAATGCCGGATGGTATCTTTAAGTTTGTATTTGGTGGGAAGCAACCAGTTCCTCCTGTCGAAATATATGTGTACGGTTCAGTAAAGATGCGGTGTTTGCGGAAAAGTTGTGGACATTGGAATAAATTTTCATTTACTCCAGTTGTTTTTGAATAGTTTTGCAATCGGAGAAATCTGAATAGTCGTCAAAAAGTTAGTAAACAATTAACAAATTGATAGGAGAATTATCATGGCTAGACAAGGCCCAGTTACAAAAGATGCCAGTACCGTCCCTTTAGGACTGGCTCAGATTCGTGTAGGAAAGGCTGCAGCAAATATCGCAAGTATTGAGCCTGTGTTGGATGCAGCAGCTTCTATTGGTGCGTTAGTAAATACGAAATATACCGGTACTGTGGAATGGTATGAATTTTCGTCTGGTTTCCCATCAGCAGTTGATCTCACAATTCCTATGGCAGAAGCTGCTATGTTGGAATGTGCTTTCAATGAATTTACTCCGTTTAACTTTGCTCTTGCCAGTGGATTAGATCCGTTTGCTGATGTTTCTGCAACTATCGCAGAAATAGGAGCAGTGACAATTGCAGGAACCACTACAGGTGTTTTGGCAGTTACTGATGCTGGTGGTGTTACTTCCGAGCGTTTTACAGTTATTTTTACATCTGCTACAGAGTTTTCCGTATACGGTGAAGTATCTGGGCATATTGGAGATGCTGCAAATCTTACTTCTGAGTACGCACCTGATAATGGTGGTAATCCATATTTTAGTATCCCGGCTGATTATTTTTCTGGCACATGGGCTGCAGATGAAACGTATATTTTTGTTACCACAGCAATGGAAACTGGAACTTCCGCGTATGCCGATAATCATTCCGGTTCTTTAGGGCTTGGTAATCGCTCCCTTCCGAAGTATATTCGTATGGAAGCTGTGTATACGTATCCTAATGGTACGAATGCCATGACAATCATCTTTCCCCGAAGCCAGTGTGCGGCTTCTGTGGAGATTGATTTTCAGAATGAAGAGGCGGCAAGTTCGCCTTTGACATTCAAAGCAACTCCGGCTGATGGACAAACGGTAGGTGGTAATGCTGTTTGGGATGATTTTGTTCTTGGACGAGTCATTTTCTCGTAAGTTTTTTTAAGTGATGGGAGAGGGTAAAAGCTCTCCCATCATACAACAACCAATTAAGGAGAAGTATAATGTCTGACAAAGTGGATGATTTATTAAATCCAGAAGTAAAAGAAATTCAAATAGGGACACGAGATTCTAAAATCGTTACAGTGTATCCTTTATCTTATTACAATCAAAAAAAGATTATAGAACAAGTACGTGTATATATGGCTTCTTCTTTGGCCGAAAAAGGCGAAGAAACCTCTGATATTGATTATCTTGGTTCTTTGTCAGTAGTTTTAGAAAAAAATATTAAAGTGTTGATTGACAAATGCACCGATTTGGACAAAAAGACATTTATGGCGGATATCACTTCCGGCCAGCTTGTGTCTTTTCTTTCAATTATTGTAGAGGTAAATTTTGTCAACCCTTTAGCACAGGGGGTGAAACTGTTCACGAACATGGGGAGTATGTACGGAGCGAAACAGTTATCACCTCTATCTGCCAACATTACGGATACAGACTCAGTGACTTCACGAACTCCTATAAAGATGGAGGACTTACCTTAAAACAAGCTGAAATTTTATATGTAGAGTATCAAGAACGTGTGGCAGAAAACTACAAGTATCTTGCTGCGATACATGGTGTGGATGTTGGGGATACGGATACGAATACATCCACAGATAAAAGTACAGTTGTTCCGCAATTCGGGGATCCTGCAACTTATTCGCATCTTACCGCAGAAGAAAAAGATAAGTTGACCGCTGAAATGAAAAGTAAACATAAAGCATGGGCAGGTGGCATCCAAAAATAATAAGTCTGAAAACAAGGTGTTCTCGTAATGGATAAAAGTATTAAGTTAGGAACTATATTTACTGGAAGAATAGATGCTTCGTTAAATACGTCTATCGCCAAGTTGACAGAATCGTTAGTGAAAATGAATGCGTTGATGAAAGCGTCCGCAGGTTCTGCCGAAGGAAAACGGTCTGTTGACGCTTTGACTCAAAGTTATGCTGCATTAAAAAAAGAATTAAATGATACTGCTAGAAAAGAAAAGCAACAAACGAAAGCTTTGGGAGCTGTCACGACTTCGTATAATAATGCATCAAAGGCGGTGGGAACTTATACGGCGGCACAAAAGAAAGCAAATGCATCTACGAAAGCTCAGAAAGGTGCTTTAGCAAGTCTTGGGAAAGCATTTAAAACTCTGGCGGCATATATGGTTGCGGGCAGAGGGATAATGCTTTTCACACAAGCGTTACGTGGTGGAATTGTTGAAATTGCAAATTTTGATCAATCTTTGCATAACATACAAGCGATCACGTCTGCAACAGATACTCAAATTTTAGGAATGAAAGCTACTATTATTTCTCTTGCACAAAGCACTAAGTTTTCTACTGGTGAATTGGCAAAAGGTATGGTTTTGTTGGGGCAATCCGGTTTTGATGCATCAGAATCGGTAAGTGCTTTAACGGCGGTTGCAACATTGGCTTCGGCAACTCTGTCGGGGTTAGAAAGTACTTCACAATTACTTACCACTACTATTCGTGCATATGGATTAGAAGCAATTGAAGCTGGACGTGTTTCTGATGTTATGGCGAATGCTGTTAATAAATCAAAATTAACGATTGATAAATTGAACACTTCTTTTAACTATGTAGGTGTTACTGCGTCACAAGCTGGATTATCAGTGGAAGAAACAGCGGCATCTATGATGGTTTTAGCTAATAATGGATTACGTGCTTCAACCATTGGTACTGGTTTGCGGCAAGTTTTGAGTCGGTTGGTTGCTCCTAATAAAAAATTACGTGAAGCTTTTCATGAGAATCATATTGAAATTTCAAAAGTTAATCCAACTATTGTTGGGTATGGAAATTCATTAAAAGAACTCTCCAAGGTATTATGGGATTCCGAAGGGGATGTTGTAGACATGGGGAAAGCTTTCAGTATTTTTGGTTTAAGAGGAGCACAAGCGGCAGCCGTAATAGTAAAATCTTACGTAGGTGGGAAGTATCAAACAGCTATGGAAAAAGTAGTTGAGTTGGGTACTGCCGAAAAAATGCAAGCAGAACAAGCAGAAGGGCTTGCGTTCAAGTTTAAGAATTTAAAAGATACGATAGAAACACTTGCTGTGTCCTTGGGGGATGCTGGGTTGTTGGGGGCGTTTCGTGGCATTGTAGATGTGCTTAAAGGCGGTATTTTAGGATTAGTTGCCGCTATGAACACCTCTGCAGGGCAAGCGGTAACTTCTTTTGTATTATTAACTGCTGCTACATCTGGATTAATTCTTTCACTTCGAATGTTAGCTACAACAAAACTTGGGACTATGTTTGTTACGTGGGCAAATGGTTTTTT
>QMSR01000050.1 GCA_003649695.1 Thermoplasmata archaeon | reverse complement strand
CCATCCCTCATAGGTAGGCTCAGAACTCTAAGGAGTCAAGGGAGAAGTAGTCCAGGGAGTTTGTTTCCATCCCTCATAGGTAGGCTCAGAACCTGTAGAGTCGAAGATCTTGTCGGCTCCCTCGTAAGTTTCCATCCCTCATAGGTAGGCTCAGAACAACCTCGGTCATCGAGGGGATCTCAGCAACTACATCAGTTTCCATCCCTCATAGGTAGGCTCAGAACCAAGCCGATACACCCTTTGAATAGTGCCCAATTATAAATGGTTTTCTGAAGACGACACATCCGTCTTTTGACCCTTGTAGCCGCTGGACAAGAGATGTTGCAAAAACCCCCTAGGATCCGGCGGCACGTTTCACCAGAACCGCTGCTCTGGGTTCCCCTTCTCTCGACCTATCAATCGGCGCACAAAATATCGCTTCGTTCGGAATCCATATACGATCACAGAATCCTCGCCAGGCACCATCACCTCCCGAAGTTCCGCCAAAAGTCGCTCCAATTGTGCTCCGGTTAGCTCCCCTTCGAACACCGAAAGCTGTACCCAGGTGAGATACCGCCGACAGATCCGGTGAAACTTCTGAACCCGCCGCTCCCTTCCGGACCAAAAGGCGCCTGTCCACCCAGAAGTTCCCGGTGGGAGCGCGGAGAGGAATGACACCTTTAACCAGTCCTAAAAAAGATCTTTGTCCGCCACGAAGTTTTTATCTTGCCGGGCAATACATAAGGAGGATTCGGAAGTTGGTAATGTTCCTTTTTCCTCTTTCCGGGAATAAGGTCTTCTAGCTTCAACACAGATTGTGGTGCGAAATCCGCAAGGAGCACTACACTCCCGGCCTGTCCTTCTGAAAGACGGGTGATGACCGGCTGTCCCTCCACTTCCGCATTACCGACCTTCTCAACTTTTCGACACCAAACCTGAGAATCTTTGCAACCTAAATAGCGGATGTTTTTAAGGGCTTCCTCCACAAGCGAACATGAGCTTGTGTCGGGAAGGCCAATGAAAACCGTTAAGTCATCGGACAAGAGGGCATACTCACGGGTATGGGGACGGGAAGGATAAAAACTCCCCGATTCATCCAGTCCGCCCGCCGACTCCACCGCCGGAACGCTTCTGTACCGCATGAATGCCCTGAAGGAGAAAGCTGCTTTTGGCGGGACGATACGGATCTCCATCTGTGGAAGATATGGGGCCAATTGTTTAGCCTTTTCCTTCTCGCCCTTCTGCAAGAGGGCGGCAACCATTGCCATCTTCACCGTAAGAGGGGAAGGGACAAAGGGCGTTATCGCGGCGATCGCGGCGGTTTCAGGCATCCTGTAGTGGAAGACATGGAGGTGGTAAACGGCTTTAACCCAGACCGCCGGCTCCAGCTTAGGCGGCTGCGTTTCAGGGCTCTTCTTTGGCACAAGCTTCATCTTCGGTCTCTCCCGTGGCATCAAATTTTTTCAGGACCTCTTTCATTTTCTCTTCCAACTGGGCAGGGTTGTCAAAAGTCAAAAGTTCTAAGGTACCGCCACACTTCTCTTTGACCTCTTCAAGACAATCCCGATACTCAGGGTTCGGTTTGATAACGGGGTTGGTTGGGTCGTTATTTTCCAGTTCGAATCGAATAGGCGAGAAGAAGGGCGCCGGGCCATCTTTGGAAAGCACTATGACTCCCTCCAGAAGCCCGCTCATGTGCTGAAGCCAGCCCGCCTGTTTGGCAAAGGAGGGAGACATGATCCATCTCCGAACGGATTCAAGAAGCAAACGAATGCGTTTCTTTCTTTCGGATTCCTTGATCGCGTACTTGTCGTTAATACCGTCGCTCAACCACCACCAGTCGTTGAAGCCGATTCGGTCTAAGTCAATGCGCAAGACACCTCCATAGATACCCGTGCGTATGTTCTGGACAAAAAGGTTGTGCTTCTCCGGGTCCGGATCGTAGGCGCTGTGCTGGGTATAGTCCACGACGACGGGATGTTCGGTGATGAGCCACCCCACCTCAAAACATGAATCCCGTTTAAGGGTTCCCTCGACCTCGTCCTGTTTTTTCTGCAAAGCAACCAGATAGCCGCCCACATCACAAAGCGCACACTCTTCAATGATCTTTTCAGCGAGAGTGGCATAATGTTGTTCAGGGTCTAATTTGGATACCTGAGGGTTCTGGTTCTGCATCCACTGCTTGACCTCTTCCCTACAACGGTCAGGCACAAGCCCGTTGCACCGCTGGTGCAGGTTGACTCCGTTCTCCTGACATAATTTCACGAACTCCTCGAGGATGTGATGGCGGATGATCTCTCCGCTGATACCGTCATATTCCTTGTCACCAACGGTGATGCGGCGGGGTTCCATGACATTGGTACCACCTGCACCCTCATTGTTGGCGGCGTGAAAGCCCAGCTGAATCCGGAACGAAATAGCAAGGCTACGATACTCCATCGCTCACCCCTCCTCTGATAGTTCTCGAGCTTCTCCTTCCCCGGTCTGTTCCGAGGAACCCTCGGTTCTCATACGCGCTCGACTGAGCACATCCAAAAGGAAAATTGCCTTCCATGCACGGAAGGCTTTCTCATCTTGAAGGGCCGAACCTATTCCCCGGAGGGTGTTTGCGAGATCATGAGCCCGAATCATCGCCTCTCGAATATTTGGTTGCTGACCCTTTTCCTGTTGCTCACGATAGCAACCTCGTGAAATGATGCGCTCTACCTGTTGGATGAATTGCGAGAAGTTGGGGGTGTTCTCAAGCCGTGTGAATTGGTTCATCCACCCTCCCTCGTCAAATCCCAAAGCCTTGGCAAGCGCTTCGCTTATCTGCCAAGGAACTTCCGGAAGATCGAGCTGTAACATGGCTTTCACCTCCCTGAGGTGTTCGCCCCTTCCCAGAAGCCTTCGGGCAACAGTGCCACCAATGACTTGTTGTGTTTGAGAGTTTGCCAGGATACGGGCTTTGAGTTGCTCCATTTTAGTCAAAGCTTCTGCATTGGGGTTTGCGATAAAAGCCGCCACATGGCGGGCGAGAGCCTGAACTTGTTCATGAGTATTTTGACCACTTGTATTCTCCAAAAATTCACGAAAATTGTGCAACAAATTCAGCGTCTCCTGTTTGCCCTCTTTTACACCGTTCCACCAATAAATGCATAATTTCCCCAATCCAAGGTATCCGCTATCCGAGAAAATCGGCTGACCAGTAGGTGCCTTTGCCTCACGGGTATATGCGAAATCTATCACAGGCAAGCGCTTCGTCGTCAGGTCTAAAAGTATGGAAAGCGCTGCCCAAACCGCGGCTACCCACCCCCCGCTTGCATGGACAAAGGAGCGTTCATATTCCAGAAAACCGCTGATGACAAAGCGCTCACGAAAAACTGGCAGGATGTAAATTTCTTCTCTCTGACGTTTTGTGAAACTGCGCACAGAAGCCGCGAAAGCCCTGCCGAGAGTCGCTACAGCAACTTCCTGAAATGGAGCTTTAAATTGCTTAAGAATTTCTCCGGTAGAACGTGGTGCCAACACTTCGTATTTGGAGAGCGGATCTATCCCTCGAGTCCCAATTTGCAACGCTACATCATATTCGGCCTTAAGCTTTTCACGAGAGCCTTTCCTGTTTGCTACATCGCGCTCAGAGAAAAACTCGGCAAACTCTTTCCACAAGAAAACGCCATCTTTTTGAAATAACTTGCGTTCAGTTTTCGTAGGATTTAACCGGTTTATAATCCATAAAACTTGCTGTTCATCTCTTTTTATACCGACACCGCTAACCTCCCAATAATTCCCTTTATCCTCCACTTCGGCCGACGCGGTTCCAAAGAAGAGATGGGCAACGCCGATGAGGCGGGCGGCGTCGTAGAAAGGAATCCCAGTTTTGTAAACCAAGTAAGTCTCTTTCCCAAGCTCTAGTCTAGCCGGCAACGGCATCTTTCTTCCCCCTTAGTTCGGGAAGTTCTATGGTCTCCCCGCCGGCGTCTTCCCAATCACAGACCTTTACCAGACGGTTCGCAAGGCAGTAAAGGAAGTAAAGATCATCTGAGGGGCTAGGTGGTTCGTCCATCTCAGAACCTTCTTGTACACTTTTCAACGCCTCATATAATGCATGTTTTAAAACCTCCTCTTCCTCGTCTGAAAGGGGACTGAGAACTTCGGTTAACAAATCTTCCAAGACCTTTGTTCCTGTATCTGATAGCTGGAAAGCCCCTTTGGCAACAGCTCCCGACACCTCCAAGCTATGGTGTCGTGCGGTTGCGAGTGCCAAAACATCCCAAAAGCGGTAATCTCCTGACAGTGTTCGCAGGAAGGTCCTGAGAAATGGATAGGCAAAGGGCGCGTGAGGAGGGGGTCTTTCAAGGCGTTCGCGAACGGCCGGGTCAGATACAGCGCTTGTACGGGCGATAGGTTCGTTCCGTTTCGACAAAGGAATTGTTCTTCCCCGAATCCTTTCTTCGTTCCGCCAAACCACCGCCTGCCAATTTCGGTTTAATTTCCCTATATCATGCAGTAGGACAACAATCCGGAGTGACCAAGTCACGTTTTCCACAAATTTTTCCCGTTGCTCCTGAGAATGCTCCGTTAGTACGTTTTCGGCCCATGTCTTGATAAAGGGCTTATAGAACTCGATGATTTGTCCGGACCTTTCCCACGCACCTAGGACATGTTCCTTGAAGGTTTGAAACTTCCCTTCCATGAACTTCTCCCTACACTCAGGCGCGGGCTGGTCCTCGAAGCCCGTTATTTCCCCCTCTCCTTCGAAAGTTAGGCCAAACTCCCTGGAATATCCCGCTTCATGTTTCAAGAGAACATAGGTACAATTGGGCAGTATCTCGTCCCGATATGTCACCTTATGCAGCGCTTTTGCCCAATCTCCTTCTTTAACTGCCTTGAGATCCAAGTGGTAAGACTCTTTGAGACTTTGGGACTTCCCAAGAAACACGTCATATGGCACGGGCACAGTTGCCAATTTCTTCCCTTCCCTTAGAACTTCTTTTGCCTTCTCTAAGCTTTCCACTACTGCCACCTGAACATTAAGAATGTTACGGAGCAATTTTTCCACTTCGCTCGGGTTTCCCAACCGAAAAGCCCTTTCATATGCAGCAATCGCTTCGGCAGGAGTAATCACTCGATTACTCTCCTCCATCTTCCTCACCTTCCGCTTCCTGAAATGCTCTATTCAAGGGACTTTCCTGTATTTCCTTAAAAGGAATTCTATCGGACCCGCTTAAGAAAGCTCGATATGCGGTGTCCAGTGAGAGCTTAATGAGTTCCTTTTCCTTCGACCAATTCAAGTACAGATTGTTGTCATTATTCTCGACTTGTTCCTCAAGAACAACGCGAGTAATCTCTGCAATCGGTATATTTTTAATTTTCTTTCCCTTGGACTTCTCCACCCCAATCATATCCACATAAGGCAAATACCACTTCTTTTTGTCCTCGGCTTTTGGTTTTACGACCATCACAAGACCTCTTTTCTCGGCTGCCCTCTCCATATTGAATCGCTGGCATCTTCCAGCGCGCTGGATAAGGGAATCCATCGGGCAAAGTTCCGTGATCACAAGGGGGGCTGAAATGTTCAGCCCAGCCTCAGCAACCTGGGTGGAGACTAAGATGGCTTCCCTCGGAGAAGCATCCCTGCCGAAGTGGGTTTGGATATCCCGCTCCACTTCCCGTCGGTGATGCTTGGCAAACCGAGAGTGAGCTAAAAACACTTGGGAACAAAAACCAGCTTCTTTAATTTCGCGATATACCTGGATGGCTCTATCCACAGTGTTCACGAAAACGATAATCTTCCTCTCGTTACTAGAACTATTTATTTCAAGTTCTTCCCAGCTTTCCCATTTTTCTTTTACAACTTTGCATATACTTTCAGGCGTTACCTCTTCCCATATGAATTTCTTACTCTTTTTCTTTTTTGTTCCTTCTTGGATTCTTTTCCCCAAAAGTTGCAGCCTTACTTTGCGCCAACTGTCTCGCTGTTGAACATCACTGGGAGACGCTTCTATCCTTTTTAAGCCACAAAACTCTTCGAAGAATCGAGCAGCTGAGGGGGGAAGCGTTGCCGTCATCACGCAGGAAAGGAGCCCCCACCGGTGGCGGAGTTTGAGGAGGCCGAAGAGTAATTGCAAAGCTCTTCGTGGAGAAAGCAAATGCACTTCATCGAAGACGGAATAACTGCTCAAAACCGCTCCAGCAGCTGCGTGACTGAGGTGGGACGACCAGGATAAAGGTGCTCCAGCAAAAGCTGTTAGATATTGATCTATTGTGGTCACAATGGCTTGTTCGCTAAAAAATCTGCTTTCGGGTTCATCCCCATGATGTAGTGTCGAATCTATCCCGAAACTTGAGAGCTCCTCCATGACACCATAGGTCAAGGCCCGCAAAGGAAGGGTATAGATCAACCTCGTGGTCAAAAGAGGGTTGTTTCCCATGAATGTGAACGGCGCTATAGCAGCCCTAGTTTTACCCAAACCCGTTGGTGCAGTAATAAGAACCGAATAACCACAAGAAAGTTTTCGCCTCGATTCCCTCTGGAAATCCCTTTCGGTCATGGCTCCTTCACCACCTCCACCATCCCAAACCCCTGACTGTTCTTGGAGCCGAGGCCCGCGTCATAGGCCAAACGGAAGTATGGTTCGGGAAGGTAGAGCTCATATAACCCGGTCCAGCCTTTGAT
>QMSR01000049.1 GCA_003649695.1 Thermoplasmata archaeon | reverse complement strand
GGTCGTGATCGCCGACGGCCACCACAGGTTCACGGCCGCCATGCGGTACTCCGAGCTCACGGGCTCCAAGTACGTCCTCGCATTCATCGCCCCCATCAACGACAACGACGTGCTCATCCTCCCCAGCCACAGGGTCGTCAGAAGGAGTCTCGGAGAGAAGGAGTGGAAGAGCCTCAGGGAGACGTTCAGGATTTCGAGGGTGTCGAGGGGGGAGATAGGGAGGTGCATCGCGGAAGATAGGATAGTCCTGTTCGATGGGGAGGCTTGGTGCCTCGAGCCCGAGGGGGACCTATCGGCCTTCATGCCCCCGTGGGCTGGGGAGGCCTACCGTTCCCTTCCGGTGTCCGTCGTCCACCACGTCATCGTGGAGGGTATCCTAGGCCTCGAAGACAGGGCCTCTGGGCTCGTGTCCTTCACCAGGACCGTTGAGGGCGGAATCGAGGCCGTCGAGTCTGGGGGAGGGCTGGCGATCTTCATGAGGGCCGTCAGGCCGGAGGAGGTCATGAGGGTCGTGGACGAGGGAAACCCGATGCCCCCAAAGAGCACGGACTTCTACCCCAAGCTGGCCTCGGGCCTGTTCCTGATGGAGGCGATATGAGCCCGAAAACGGAGGTTTTCGAGAAGCACCTCGACAGATACGAGAGGTGGTTCGAGGAGCACAGAAACGCCTACATGTCCGAGCTCGAGGCGGTCAGGGAGCTGCTACCGGGGGGCAAGGGGGTCGAGATAGGGGTGGGTACCGGCAGGTTCGCAGCCCCCCTGGGCATAGGACTCGGCGTCGAGCCCTCGGAGAGGCTCGCCAGGGTCGCCGAGTCCAGGGGTGTTAAGGTCATCAGGGGCGTGGCGGAGGACCTCCCACTCGGGGACTCCTCCTTCGACTTCGCCCTCATGGTGACGACCATATGCTTCCTGGACGACCCAGAGAAGGCCCTGAGGGAGGTAAACAGGATCCTCAGGCCCGGGGGTTACGTCATCATAGGCTTCGTCGACGCCGAGTCCCCGCTGGGTAAAAGGTACAGGAGCTCTGGCAGTCCGTTCTACAGGGTGGCGAGGTTCTTCACGGTCAGGGAGGTCGTGGAGATGCTCGAGAAGGCCGGTTTCTGCGATTTCGAGTTCAGGCAGACCATCTTCGGCGACCCCGACGAGATGGAGCGCCCTGACCCTGTCCTCCCCGGCCACGGCAAGGGGTCCTTCGTCGTGGTCAGGGCCAGGAAGTGCAAAAATATAGGAAGGCCTTGATTATGGAGTAATGAGGGAGGAGTGGTTCAGGGCCGATGACGGACTCAGGATAAGAATCCTCAGGTTCAGGCCCCCCATGCCCGTCGCCCGGGCCCTCTGCATCCACGGCCTGGGGGCCCACGCGGGGTACTTCGAGAAGCTCGGGACGCGCCTGCAGGCCAGATCGATAGAGGTCCTCGCCCCCGACCTCAGGGGGCACGGCCTTACGGGGGGTCCCCCTTCAGTCCCCCTTTCCCTCAGGGACCTGAGTTCGTTGGTCGAGCATTACGGCGTCACGCACCTGATCGGACACTCGATAGGGGCCGGGTTCGCCATCAGGCTCTCCCCCGCGCACGGGCTCCCGATGGTCCTCCTCGCCCCCCACGTCCGGGGGACCGAAGGGCGGTTCTCGAGGATCCTCAGGCGCGTTGGGATCTGGATCAACGCCAGGGTGAGGCCCGACAAGGAGGTCGTCCTCGACGGGGCACTGGAGGAGAGGCTCAGCTCAGATCCTGTGGGGAAGGCAATCCTGAACGACCCCCTAAGCAGGAGGAGGTTCACCTACGGCTTCCTGGACGACCTCTACTCCCTCACGGGGAGGGCCATACTGCATGCGGCCAGGCACGTGAGGGCCCCTACCCTGATCCTACACGGGGAGAGGGACGAGGTCTCGGACATGAAGGGCTCTATCGAGCTCCTGAGGAGCCTGGGGACGGGGAGGAAGAGGCTCAAGCCCCTGGAGGGCCTGGGTCACACCTTCGGCGGCCTCATATCGCCCATAGAGATGAGCCTCTCGGAGGAGGAGCCCGTGGTGGGCGAGGTGGAGTCCTGGATAAGGCTCACATCCCGCCCCGGCTGAGCTCCTCGATGATCCTCCCGACCACCGGCCTCAGGGGCTCCGGGACCCTCCCCAGCCCGGCCCCCATGAAGCCCTTGACGATCAGCGAAGTGGCCTCCTCCTCGTCGAAGCCCCTCGTGAACAGGTAGTTCAGCTGCTCCCTCGAGATCTTCCCTATGCTCGCCTCGTGGGTGAGCTCAGCGTCGCGCGTGCTGCTCAGGAGCTCGGGCAGCGTGGACACCCGCGCGTTCCCGAGCTGCAGGGCCCTGCACTCGATGTGCCCCCTGGTCCCGGGGGAGGAGGCCTCTATCCTGATCACGTTCCTGACCTCGGCCGAGCCCCTGGCCACGATCCTGGAGAGGAGCTGGGCGGAGGAGCCGGGGCCGGAGAGCCTCGCGATGCTGATGTAGTCGTACCTGGAGGAGCCGGCGGCGTTCACGATGGTGTCGGAGTCGGCCTTAGAGTCCTCACCCTCTAGGAGGAGCTCCGTCATGGAGGTTATCCTCTCGGGCACGGAGCTGTTTATGTAGAAGGCGCTCAGGTAGGCGCGGTCGAGGATCCTCGCCCTCTTGCTCATGGAGACCCTGATCCCCGGCCTCCAGTTGTGGATCATGATGCTCGATGCCCTCGCACCCTCGCCCAGGTGAACGTCGGTCACGCTCCAGTGCGCCCCCTCGTCGGTCAGGGCGTAGCAGCCGGTGCTGGTGACCATGTGCGCGTTCGCCTCGGCCACGTACAGGTTGTAGACCCTCTGGACGACCCCCCTCCTGGCGAGGGCGTAGCACGTGGATATGGGCTCCTCAATGACCGTGTTCCTGGGCACGTAGACCAGGATGCCGTCCTGCACCCGGGAGAGGTCCACCCTGCTGACGGCATACTCCTCCAGGATGTCGGAATACTCCCTCTTCGCCTCACCCAGGGTCGCGTAGATCACGCCATACTCCTTCAGGGCCTCCGAGATCAGGTGCATGACGGCCCCCTCGTCCAGGAACAGGGTTCCCCCCTTCTCCAGGGCGATCCCCATCTCCCTGGCCATCCTGATGGCCTCCTGCGTGACCCTCCTCATGTCCACCCTGTTCACCCCGTTCACCCCCTGTAGCCCATCTTCAGGACCCTGCGGAACGCCTCTAGGGCGCTGCCCTCCTCCCTGACCACGCCCTCGTGCAGTATGTACCCGCGACCCAGGCGGCCCAGGTAGTTGAGGACGTGGCCCTGGTGGGTGATGACGAGGACGCCTACGCCGGACCTGGCCAGGGACTCTATGCACCCGGAGAGGATCTTGACGCTCTCCAAGTCCACCCCGCTGTCTGGCTCGTCCAGGAGGGCATACCTAGGGGCCATCGCCATGACCGTCAGGAGCTCGACCCTCTTCGACTCCCCGCCGCTGAAGCCCGAAAAGGCCTTCCTGTCCAAGAGGTGGTCTATGCCCAGCTCCGAGCAGATTTCCCCTATCCGGGAGCCGTACCTCTTGGAGAGCTCGGTGAAGAGGTCCCGGAGCCTGACCTCCAGCTCGGGAGGGTGCTGGTGGGCGATGGCCAGGCCCCTCCTGGCCCTCTCCCAAGGGGGGAGTTCGGTGATGTCCTCCCCGTCCATGATGATCCTGCCAACTGCGATCCTGTACCCCGGAATGCCCGCTATGGCCCTCAGCAGGGACGTCTTGCCGCTCCCGTTGGGGCCCATGAGGACCGATATCCTGCCCCTCTCCACCGTCAGGTCGGCCCTCTCCACGACCCTCCTCCCGTCGACCTCGACCGCCAGGCCCCGGACCTCTAACATGCGATCAGCCTCGACTGATCAATTTTTAATCATTCTGCACTGATCTGATTATCTCTGACACCTTTCTGCAGAACTCCGTCCCCTCGATGTGCCCTATCTCGGCGTCCAGATTGGGGTAGTATGGGATTCCCCTGGGAGACATGTTCTCGATGTGTGCCAGGAGGGGTATACCCTCGTCCCTGAGGAACTCCTCCATCCTCCTGGCGGATGTGGAGGCCATGGGGCTCGGTGTGCTGACGAGGATCGCCTCCTTCCTGGGCAGGAGGAGGAGAAGCTCCAGCGTCTCGTCCGCCAGCCCCGGTGGGGTGTCCACGACCAGGCAGTCCAGCCTTCCCCAGTTTGTGATTGCCAGCAGCTCCCTGAGGATGGAGGAAATCTCCCACCCCCTCAACGGGAGTGCCCTATCCTCGGTGAAGAACACGGGGCTCATGAACAGGACGCCCTTGGCCCGGACGGGCACGACGCCCTCCTCCTCCCGCAGCTCCACCCCCCTGGGGTCCACCCCTAGGGGTATGTGGGCCGTCGGATTGGTTACGTCGGCGTCCAGGAGGCCAACTGTCCTCCCTTCCCTCGCCAGACCAATTGCCGTGCAGACCGAGACCAGTGTCTTGCCCACCCCTCCCTTGGGGCTGAGGACGACCCAGATCCTCCGGATCCCCGAGAGCATCCTCCTTATCCCGTGAACCCTCGGGTCCATCACCTGAACACCACCTTGCCTATGTAAACTCCCCTACCCCTGACGACCTCGTAGTCGTGGGAGCCGCACCTGGGGCATCGGTAGAAGGCGTGGACCGCCTCGGGGACGAAGTGCATGTACTCCCTGACGGTCTCTGGGGCCTCCGAGGGGTCCAGGGACCACTCGTGGCCGCACCTCCTGCACCTCAGGACTACCTCCTCCTGGACGAACTTCACCTCCCCGACCTTTACTCCCCTCTCCTCCAGGAGCTGTCTAAGCCAGAACTCTATGTCCTCCGGGGCCACCGACTGGAGCTTGCCCAGTCTGATCTCGAGGAACTTGACCTCCCTTGGCTCCCCAGCGTGGGCGAGGAGGGCGTCCACGATTGCATTCGCCAATGCCCACTCGTGCACGGGTGGTAAGGGAGGGGGATCTTTAACTTTGCATCGCCATGTGCGCCATGACCATCGAGTCCGCGACGAGGTTCTCTATGACGCAGTACTCGTTTGGCTGGTGCGCCATCTCGTCGATCGTGGACCAAACGACGGCGTGCATGCCCTCGGCCCTCAGGAAGGATGCGAAGGTGCTGCCGCCGATCCCCGCGACCCTTCCCTCTATCCCCCTCAGCTCCCTGAGGGCGCGGAGGAGGGAGACGACCACCGGACTGTCGGGCGGCGTCTTTGGGGCCGCTGGAATGTAGTTCACCTCCTCGACCTCCAGAGAGGCGCCCTCCGGCAGTAGCCCCCGGGCGGCCTCCCTGGCGGCCTCGAGGACCTCCTCGCCCCCGAGCCCCGGGAGGAGTCTGCAGTCGAAGATCGCCTCGGCCTCCCCCGGGACGATGTTCGGGGCGTCCGAGGAGGAGGAAGACACCGTTGGCTCGAAGGTGCTTGTCGGGGGCCTGAAGAGTTCGTCCCTCTCGGGGAACCTGGAGTGGAGCTCCCTGTCCACGGAGTCCAGGACGCGGGCGAGGATCCTCAGGGCGTTGACCCCCTTGTGGGGGACGCTGGCGTGGACCTGCCTCCCCCTGACTCTAACCCGGAACCAGAGCACCCCCTTCTCCGCCACCTCGACCAGGTCGCCCCGCCTGTTCCCCGCGTCCGGGACCAAGTAATGAGCGTCTCCGGGGAAGATCTCCGGATGCTCCTTCAGCAGGAACCTGAGGCCGTACCCGCTCCCCCTCTCCTCGTCGCTCACGAAGTAGAGGATGATCCTCCTATCGGCCCCGAGCTCGGCAGCAGCCTTAGCCGCGAAAAGGGACGCCACCAATCCCTGACCGTTGTCCTCCGAGCCCCTCCCGAAGAGCCTTCCTTCCCTTATGACCGGCTTGAAGGGGTCGGTCTCCCAGGCACTGAGGTCCCCAGGGGGGACGACGTCGAGGTGCGTGAGGATGGCCAGAGCCGGGTCGCTTCCGGGCAGCTCCACGACCAGGTTCGGTCGGACTCCACCCTTGGCCCTCCCGTCCGGGGCATCGTACCTCCTAGGCCTCGGGAGGCCCATATCCTCGAGGATTCCCGTCAGGACCTCTGCCTTCTCCAGCTCCCCATCCCCGCCGTAGTCCGGGCTCAGCGCGGGAACCGATATGAGCCTTGCGAGGGTCCTCGCCATTTCTTCACCCTTGCCCTCGTACCACCTCTTGATTCTCTCGGACAGCACGATCAATAAAGGCGTTAGTCCTTAATCAGGTGTGTTCGAGCTCCTGTGGTTCGACTCAATGGGGGCAAAGTCCTCCTCGGTCCTCGTGAGGTGCGGGGGAGGCATCCTCCTGGACCCCGGGATCGCGATCATGCACCCCGGTTTCCCGGCATCCCCGTCGCAGAAGATCGCCTGGTACGAGGCAGGGAGAAAGAGGATCCTCGAGGCCCTTCGGGAGGCCGAGACCGTCATAATAACGCACTACCACCACGATCACTACCTCCACGACGCACCCCATCTGTTCAAGGGCAAGAGGCTGCTCGTGAAGGACCCCAATGAGTTCATCAACCTCAGCCAGCGGGATAGGGCCTTGGAGTTCTTCGGCTCCCTTTACGGTGGCCTCGAGCTGGAAGAAACCCCCGAAAAGGAATACGCGGATCCGGGCAAGGAACTACGCAAGGCCCTCATGCGGGACTACGGCGACTACTGGGGTAGGAAGAAGGAGCTCCTGGAGAGGGGATCGAGGTGGTTCGAGCGCATGGCGGAGAAGTGGTCATCCTGGGGGAGGATACCCGAGCTTCGGGGGGTGAGATTCGCGGATGGGAGGAGCTTCGACCTGGGTGGGGTGAAGATCTCCTTCTCTAATCCCCTCTTCCACGGGGTCGAGTACTCCAGGCTGGGCTGGGTGATCTCC
>QMSR01000048.1 GCA_003649695.1 Thermoplasmata archaeon | reverse complement strand
CGTGAGCAACTGGACGGGGCCCCTGCTCCTCGCGTGGAACTTCAGGGCGACCATGTGGTAGAGGCGCTGGTAATAGACGACGCCCACGAAGATGTGGGCCTCGTACCTCCTGCCGGTGATCCCGTCGTAGAGGACCTCCTTGCCCGTGTAGGAGTAGCCCAGCTCCTTCAGGGCCTCCCTGAGGGCCTCCTCCGGCTCCCCGCTGAAGGGGGTTCCGTCGACGAAGCGGCCCTGCAGGGCGCCGACCTTTCCCGCTATCATCTCCAGGATGTGCCCCACGGTCATCCTGCTCGGGATGGCATGGGGGTTGATGATGATGTCGGGAATGATTCCCTCCTCGGTGAACGGCATATCCTCCTGCGGGACGATGAGCCCTATCACGCCCTTCTGGCCGTGCCTGGACGCGAACTTGTCCCCGACCTCGGGGATCCTCTCGTCCCTGACCTTCACCTTCGCGAGCCTCGCACCCTCGGCCGTCGTGCTTATGAAGACCGAGTCGACCCAACCCTCCTCCTCGGGCCTGACGAAGATGGACGTGTCCCTCCTGTGTACGGCGCCCAGGCCGATGCCTCCAGCCTCCTCCATGAACCTCATGGGGCTCGTCTTGCCCACGATGATGTCCCCGCCCTTGACGTAGGTCTCGGGGAACACGAGACCGTCCTTCTCGTCCAGGTGCCTGTAGGCCTCCTCGGCCCTGGCCCCCCTGATGTCGGGGCTCGGAATCTCGAACCTGTCGTAGTCGCCGCCCGGGTACTTGACCTCGACAGCGGTGTAAGTCCTGAAGGTGTGGGCCCTCATGAAGCCCCTCTCCAGGGCCGCCTTGTTTATGATGATGGCATCCTGCATGTTGTACCCGTGGTAGGAGAGTATGGCGACCACGGAGTTCACCCCCGCCGGCCTCCTGTCGGTGTGCAGGTAGTCCATCACCTTCGTCCTGACGATGGGCTTCTGGGGGTAGTGGAGCAGGAACTGCTGCGTGTCGGTCCTGAGCTTGTAGTTCGCTATCGGCAGCCCCAGGGACTGCTTGATCATGGTCGCACCCATGGTGTTCCTGGGGGCGGAGTTGTGCTCCGCATAGGGGATCATGGCTGCCGACACACCCAGAATCCCCATCGGGTCTATCTCGAGGTGTGTGTGCTCCTCCGTGAGCAGCGGCTCGACCTCGAACTCGCCCCCGCAGTCCATGTGGACCACGATCGGCTTCTCCTTCCTCCCTATGTTCTTCCAGTAGACGTTGTTGTACCCGATCGGCCTCCCGCACTTGGGGCAGCGCTCGGGGAGCTTGAAGGGCCTCACGGCGATGTAGGCGTCCTCCTCCTCGTCGGTGTCGAGCCACTCTATGACCCCCTTCGCGATGAGGTCCGAGAAGGTGAGCTTCCCATCCTCTACCTGCTTCCTGATCCTCCAGTTGTACTTCGGCACCCCGTTCTCGACCACTATCAGGGGCCTGAGGAGCCTCCCTGCGTCTGTGTTGATGATGACCTCATTGGTGAAGGTGTCGTAGTGAATACCGACCTCGGGTGGGAGCCTGCCGGACCTCCTCCAGGCCCTCAGCCTCTTCACGAGCAGTGGGCCGTTGTAGTGGAAGCCCACTAGGCCCCCGTTTACGTAGACCTTGGCATAGCCCCTCTTGGGCCTGGGGGAGAGGCCCTGCCTGTGCAGGGCCTCGAGGACGGGCTCGGTCGGCGACTCCCTCGAGACCTTCATGAAGAGGGCGATGTGCTTCACGAGGCCGCAGGGCTCGCCCTCCGGGGTCTCGTTGGGGCACATCCTCCCCCACTGGGTGGGGTGGAGGTCCCTGGCCTCGAAGTGGGGCTGATCCTTGCTCAGGGTGCTGGTGACCCTCCTCAGGTAGGCAATGGCCGCCATGAAGGACCTGCGCTGCAGGATCTGGGAAATCCCAGTCCTGTTCCCGACCCAGGTCCCCGTGGCCATGGCGTGCTTGATCTTCTGCGTGAATATCTCGGGCCTTATGGCCATGCTTATCCTGGAGTAGCCGGAGGTCCTGCGTCTGTCCTCCAGCTTCTCCATCTGGTACTTGAGGTCCCTCAGGAGCCCGATCATGGCGCTCCTGAAGAGCTCAGCCAGGAGCTCCCCGGCGAACTTGAGCCTCTTGTTCGCCATGTGATCCCTGTCATCCGGCTTCCTCATCCCCAGGTGGAGTTCAAGGGTCTCCTGGGCCATCTTCGCGAGGAATAGCGCCTTCCTCAGCCTATCCCCCTCGGAGGAGCCGATGTGCGGGAGGAGCTGGGTATCCAGGAAGTTCTGGACCTGCGCCTTCCTGATCTCCAGCGGCTGGCCCTTGGCTATGACGTTTCCTATGTAGTGCTGGGCGAGGATAACCTCGTCTTTGATGTTCAGGATCTTGGCCTCCTCCTGGAGGATCTCCCTCGTCGCCTCCAGGTTCGCGAGAACTATGATCTCCATCCTCTCGTCCGAGACGATCTGGTTGAAGATCTCCTGGTCCTTGGTGAGGCCGAGGGCCTTCAGGACGACGAAGAGGGGAATCCTGATCTTCTGGGCGGGCATCGAGAGGTAGAACATGCCATCGGGCTTCTTCTCGACGATCACGTTGGACCTGTACCCCTCCCTCACGGAGATCACCTTGGCGACCTCGTACTTTGAGGTGGAGGTCTTCTCGAAGTCCACCAGGACCCTGTTCGGGGCTAGGTCCTCGATGGCGACGAGCACCCTCTCCGACCCGTTGACGATGAAGTAGCCGCCGGGGTCCAGGGGATCCTCCATGAGCATCTTCAGCTTCTCCTCGTAGGGGGCGTCCGGCGGCAGCTTGAACCTCCTCACCAGCTCCGGGTTGTTGATGTTGTCCGGGTGGAGGACGCACATCTTCGACTTCACCATCACCGGGAAGTAGCCTATGGGGACCTCCTCCTGGCCCAGCTTGATCATCATTCCACCCGTGTTGTCGTAGATGGTGAAACGCACCCAGAGGAGTGCGTGGTAGTCTAGGTCCCTCTGCCTGGCCTCCATGGGGGTTATGATGACGTTCTCCGAGCTCACGTAGTCCTTCCTGCTCGGGAGGTCCATCCAGATCGTGGGCTCCGTGTCCCCCTCCTTCGGGTTCCTCCCGAACCTGATCACGATCTTCCTGCCCCTGGTCTTTGCGGGATCGAGGGAGAAGGTGCCGGGCTCGTCGGTGTCGCTGATCCTGAGGGTGTCCAGGATGCGCTGCATCAGGTTCTCGGGGTTATCCTTGGTCGGAACTAGCCTGTTGTATGACTCTAGGTGGTTCGCCGTGAGGCTCTGCTCCGAGAAGAAGGCATCCACAACCTCCCGGAACATGGGCTTTCTCATTCCTTCACCACCCTGTAGACGACTATCCTGCCCGCCGTGGGGCTCTCCCTGACGATCTCGATGAGCCTCCCCTCCCCGATCTCGATCCCCATGGCCCGCTCCATGTAGCGGATCACGGGGTCGCTCCTCCTGATCAGGGGGAGCTCCTGCTTGGTGGCCCCCAGCTTCTTCAGGATCTTCTCTTCCTCCTCCTCGGGGACCAGCCTGTGAACGGGCACGAGCACGTGCTCCAAGGGGTTTATCTCTCTACCTTCCTTCTCCTTGGCCATACTCTTCCCTCCCTCCAGGCGGGCCCGCGGGGACTCGAACCCCGGACCACCTGGTTAAAAGCCAGGCGCTCTCCCATGCTGAGCTACGGGCCCACAACTCGACCACCTTATTTAGGGTTTCTATTTAAAGATGATGCGTGCAGCTCCCTCCTCCTGGCCTCCAGGAGGTTGGGCTCCAGGCCCAGCTCCTCGGCGAAGGTCCTCACGTTCCCCCTCGAGAAGACGCTGGAGAGCCTCTCCCTGTAGGAGAGGTCCCTGAGCAGGTGGTGGTCGAGGATGAGGACCTCCACCTTCTCCGCGATCTCCTCTAGGTTCCTCCTGCTGGCCTCCAGGGCGCCGGCGCTGAACCTGTACCCGAGGAAGTACGTCGGCGGGCCGTCGACGACCACCATCCAGGGCCTCTCCTCCAGGATGAACTCCTTCGCCTCCTCGACCACCGGACCCTCGACGTCGGAGGCATGGATGAACTTCCTGCCCCCGTGCTCGACTACAGTCATGATGACGTATCCCAGCCTGGTCCCCCTCTCCCCGTGGGGGAAGGGCTCGGAGAACCTCAGGGTCGTTTCGCCTATTCGGAATTCCTCCCCGTCCGCGGCCACCAGCTCCGCCCTTCCTTCCCACTTCTCCCAGAAGGGTCTCGCCCTCCCCCTCTGGCTCCTGTTTATGTCCCTCTCGGGATGCTTCGCAAACACCTTTTTACCCTCGTAGAAGTCCTCACCGGGGTCGTAGTGGTCGTAGTGGTAGTGGGAGATCACGAGGACGTCCGCCGACCTCGCGACACTCGCAATCTCCTCCTTGGCCCTGGCCAGGGCCTCCCACTCCTGCGGCGCGGGCGGGAGGCCGTACCTCCTGGGGCCCAGGGCGGCGGATGGGTCTATGACGATCCTAATGTCCGTCTCGACCATGACCGAGAGGGACCTCACTCCCAGCGAGTCCGAAAACAGGGGTCTGACCCTCAAGTCTACCACCGGAAGAGGAGGGGTAGACGGCGAGCCGCGCTTCCCGTGCCCCTCCCGGCGCACAGTACCACGCGGCACGCTGGTGGGCTTAACTTCCGGGTTCGGGATGAGACCGGGTGTTTCCCCACCGCCCTGGCCGTCACCCCTCCTCTCCCTTAATTTCTTAAAGTATTTGAAGCTTCTCTCACCGTGAGGCGCCTGGAGATCTACGTTGTCCTCGCCGTGCTAGGAATCGTCTTTCTCCCCCTCTCCTTCTCGTCGCTGTACCTGGAGGACACCCCTCTGGCCAGGCCCCTTCAGGATGTCGGGAACTGGAATTACTGGATCTTGTTCCTTTCGGCCATCTCGCTCCTCTACGGAGGCTACTACACCGTGACCTACATCAGGAAGAGGAGGGAGTTCTTCTCTATCCTCAATTCGGGTTCCAAGGCGAAGATCGCAAAGAACGCCAAAAAGCTGAGGGAAGACGCCCTCTGGCTCGGAAGGAAGTACGTGGATCTTCTCGAGGAGAAATTCAGGGAGCTGAAAATACGCTGAGGAGCCTGCGGACGAGCTCGTTGCCCAGCTCCAGGTAATCCAATATGGAGCTGGGCAACACCCTCGCATGCGGTGGCGCCCTCCTCACCCTCGGCGGCTCATCCATTGCAACGAACATCGACCAGGTACCCGATGGGTATACGGGGACCGGTACCGGGTAGACGAGGACGTGCTCGAATACTCCCTCCAATAGCGTGATGGTCTCCCTTACCCTCTTCGCGTCCAGAATGGGAGATCCTAGCTGTCCGGCGTAGACCCCCCCTTTCCCAAGCTTCTCCTTGACCATGCTGAAGAAGTCTTTGGTGCTCAGTCTCTCGGCCGGTCCGACGGGATCTGTGGTGTCCGCTATGACTACGTCGAATTCCTCCCCTTCCTTCAGGAATTCGAATGCGTCCATGATGACGAGGTTGGTGCCCTCCAGTCCCCTAGAAAGGTTTGGGAAGAACATCCTGGACACCTTGGGGACCAAGGGTTCGATGTCCACAACAGTTACCTCACTCCCGTACCTGAGCGCCTCCCTGGCAGCGCCTCCATCACCCCCTCCGACGATCAGGACCCTGTCGACGCTCCGGGAGAGCACCATGGGCGGGTGAACGAGGAACTCGTGGTAAAGCAGTTCATCCTTTTCCGAGAGCTGGACCTGCCCGTCTATGACCATGATCCTACCGAAGACTGGATTCTCCCAAACCTCGACCTCCTCCGTCTTGCCCCTCGCCCTGAACAGGAGGGAACCCCTGAAACAGGAAGAAAAGCCATATACGTGCTCTTCGCAGAACACGCCCAAAAAAGGTTAGGAAAAAGAAAAAAGATTAGGGATAGACGTAGAAGATTACCTCGACGGTCGTCGTGTGACCGGCGAAGTCGGAGGCCGTGGCCACGATCTTGAAGGTGTTGCTGTGGGCGTTGACGAGCTCTGGGGTCACGATGAATAGGTGCCACTCGTCTGTGCCGGTGTAGGAGTCGACCTGGACCCAGGTCTCAGTGTCCGGATCCCAGACGTAGAGCGTAATGGTGTAGTCCTCGATGCCCGTGCCGGAGTCGTGGGCGACAACGTGGACAGGCACCAAACTGTCGTGGATCTCCTGGCCCTCGTACGGGGTGGTCACGCTGAGGTCGGGCGGCGTGGTGTCCACCGTGAAGTAGACGGTGTCCTCGGCGACCCTGCCGGCCATGTCGTAGAGCCTCACGGTCGCGTAGTGGTCGCCGTCGGCGAGGTAGACGCTGTAGGCCGTAGCGGTTCCAACGTTGATGAAGGCCCCTCCGTCCACGGAGACCTCGAAGTGGTCGATGTGGTTGTCGATGCCGTTCCACGTGATCAGGACCGGGTTCTCGGCGACGATCTCGCCGGGAGCTGGCGATGTGATCACCACCACCGGCTCGTCGAGGTCGACGATGATGCTCACGGAGTCGCTGGCCGAGTTACCGGCACCATCGTAGGCCACCACGGTGATCGTGTACTCGCCATCGGCGAGTTCGAGATCCACCTCATAGTCGGTGCCCGTGTACACGAGCTCATCATTGGCGTAGACCTCGAAGTACGCGATGCCAGGCTTGGCGTCGTAGGCGGTCCAGGCAACGTGCACCGTGGGGGTGTCGAAGACCGCACCGTCCTCGGGCTCGGTGACGGCGATGCTGGGCGCCACGTCGTCCGTGTACTTGTAGGCGTAAACTATCGCGTTGTAGACGATCTGGTAGTCGTCGATGGTCGCACCCACGACTGCGGGCGCCAGATCGGGGATGTAGCTGAAGTAGATGGCGGCTCCGTGGCCGTATTCGTAGACCGTAACCATGCCCACATTTTCGCCTCCGAAGACGGTATCGTAGTCGCCGCCT
>QMSR01000047.1 GCA_003649695.1 Thermoplasmata archaeon | reverse complement strand
GGAGTCAGGGTCAGGGTCATCACCTCCGACGAGGGTAGGGAGCAGAGGGAGAGCCTCAAGATCTTCAGGGACGCCCTGAGGCCCAGAAGGAGGTTACTGGGCCTGATCAGGGACAAGAGCTGGGTCCCTCCGGACCTGGAGGTACTCGTGACCAAGGGCTGGAAGATCCACGCCAAGATGTACGTCGTCGACATGCGCTACGCCGTCGTCGGCTCCGCGAACCTGACCGAGTCTGGCATGCAGGGGAACCTCGAGCACATAGTGGTCCTGGAGGGCCAGGAGGGGAGGATGATAGGGGTCGACTTCGAGGCCCTGTGGGACTTCATCCAGAGGGACGAGAGCTTCGTGGTCGAGAAGATAGGCCCACCTGAGGACTAGGCCAGTCTCGCCGCCCCGTACCCGCACATGAAGACGAACACGTAGGCGGGGACCTTGACCCTCTCGCCCTCTTCAACCCCCCACTCCTCCTCACCGAGCCTTATGGAGAACCTCCTAAGGCCCACGATCTCGAACTCCCCCCTCCTGAACACGTCCACAATGGCGTCCGAGAGGGGGTCGAACTCCTCCAGCTCCCCGAGGGGAACTGGCCTAACCTGGAAGCCCGACTTACCGTGGAGGCTGTAAGGGAGCCTTATGAGCCTGTGTATGTCCGTTGTCACGGGCTCGTCGGCGGCCAGGATGCCGTACTCCGACGCCGCCATCTCGGCGGCCATCTGGAGGACGTACTCCCTCCCCCGCAGCATCTCGGGCGACCCTGCCCTAATGACCAGCTCCCTCAGGACCTCCCCCCTCTTCCCCCTGATCCTGCTCCCGTCCGGGAGCACGGCCTCGGCCTCCCCTTCCAGCCAGCGCCTGAGCGCCCTCCACCTCCTCCCGTTCACTCCCTCGGGCTTTTCGCCCTCCAGTAGCCTGAGGAGGGCCCTGGCCAGCCTCCCCCTCCACCCGGTCTCCCCCGGGCTGGGGAGCCTCCCTCTGAGGATCCTCTTGGGGTCCAGCTCCTTTCCCTTGACGTAGAGCACGATTTCCCTCCTCTCGTCGGGGCCGAGGCGGAGGTACTCCCTCTCGTGGACGTGGACGTGGAAGCCCCTCCCGCCGCTGAAGACCACGCGGAGGGAGTCCTTCGGAATCCCCAGCTCCCCCAACAGGAACTCGTGCACCAGCCTCACCGTCTCCCTACGGACCTCCATTAGGAGCTCCTCCCAGGACCCGCTCCTCCCCATGTGGTCGGCGTCCAGGTCGAAGACGAGGTCCGCGCCCATCCACCCTTTGTTCCCCATCTCCGGGGCTGCGGGCCTCTCGTAGTAGGCGGTCGAGTAGTAGGCGTTTCTCGGAACCCTCTCCGCGAGGAAGGAGGAGAGCTCCGAGGCGCTGCCGAAGGCCAGGTGCCTGACCATCCCCTGCCCTCCGAAGAGGGTGAAGGCGAACTCCCTCCTGGGGAACCTCGGCGGTGGGGGGACTGGCCTGGAGGAGTAGTAACGGGCGAAGAGCCTCCTGAGGGCAGCAGCCTCCCTGTCCTCCCGCAACCCCTCCACCATCAAGAAATATTATTAAGAAACCCCCTTTAACTGGGCCGTGGCCCGAAGGTTGCTCGTAAAGGAATTCATGTCCCCGAATCCGGTGGTTGCGGAGGTCCCGGGCAGGAGGATAGACGCCCTCCTCCTGATGGCCAAGCACGGCTTCTCCGGCCTCCCCGTGGTGGACGCCAAGGGCAACTATGTCGGCGTCGTCACGAGGAGGGCCATCATGGAGAACCCGGAGGAGGACCAGCTGAGCCTGCTGGTCCGCCGGGACGTCGAGCCAGTGCGCCCCGAGGACGACGTATCCACGGCCGCCGAGAGGATGCTCAGGCACGGGGTGAGGCACCTGCCGGTCGTCGAGGACTCCAGGGTCGTGGGGGTCCTGACCCCGATGGACCTCCTCAGGGTGATCGAGGGATCCGGGGACGAGAGGCCGGTATCGCAGTTCATGAGGAGGAACATCTTCCCGGTCTACGAGGGCACACCCCTAAGCGTGGTCTTCCAGGCCATGAGGCTCAGCGGCCTCTACGCGATGCCCGTGGTCGACGAGGAGGGGAGGCTCACGGGCATCGTGACGGACGTGGACCTCTTCAAGACCGTCGACGTGGACGTGAAGGTGGCCTTCACGGAGCTCGGCGTAGGGGACTACGGCGACTACGAGCAGGCCTGGACCCTAGACCACCTCCAGAACGTGATGAAGTTCTACTACACGATTAGGAAGCTGAAGGTCCCCAAGGAGCCCGTGAAGAAGGTCATGACTCCGGATCCCCTGACGGTCTTCGAGGAAGACCCTATAAACGAGGTGGCCAGGCACATGAGGAGGGGGAACTTCGGGCAGCTTCCGGTCCTGGACGAGAACGACGAGCTCTGCGGGATGGTCTTCGACCTGGACCTCATGAAGGCCCTGGTGGGCTGAGATGGGGAGGGCGGAGAAGGTCCTGGAGCTGGCGAAGAGGAGGGGCTTCTTCTGGCCCTCCTTCGAGATCTACGGGGGCATGGCGGGCTTCTACGACTACGGCCCCCTGGGCACCGCGCTTAGGAGGAACATAGCGGAGGTCTGGAGGAGGAAGTTCGTCTTAGAGGAGGGGCTCCTGGAGATAGACACGCCGGACATAACCCCGGCGGTGGTGTTCAGGGCCTCCGGGCACGAGGAGCAGTTCACGGACCTCATGGTCACCTGCACCTCCTGCGGGGCGGCCTGGAGGGTCGACGAGCTCCTGGAGGAGAGGGGCCTCCCGCACGAGGGCCTCTCGGCCGAGGAGGCCGAGCGCCTGCTTAGGGAGGCGGGGATAAGGTGTCCGTCCTGCGGCGGAGAGCTGGGGGGCGTGAGGCCCTTCGGCCTCATGTTCTCCCTGGAGGTCGGGGCAGCGGGGGCGAAGAGGGCCTACCTGAGGCCCGAGACGGCCCAGGGCATCTTCATCAACTTCCTCAACCTGTACTACCAGGCGAGGTCCAGGATCCCCTTCGGCGCCGCAACCATAGGAAAGGGGTACAGGAACGAGATATCCCCCAGGAAGGGGCTCATCAGGCTCAGGGAGTTCAACATGGCCGAGGCAGAGATCTTCGTGGACCCAGAGACCAAGGACTGGCCCGGCTTCGAGGCCCTCTCCGGCGTCCCCCTTAGACTCGTTCACGGGGAAGCGGAGGAGGTCCTCCCCGTCGGTGAGGCCGTCTCCAGGGGGATCATAGGCTCCAGGGCCCTGGGCTACTTCATGGCCAAGACCAAGCTCTTCCTGGAGGAGATAGGCATCCCGCCGGAGAAGATCAGGTTCAGGAAGCACAGGAAGGAGGAGCTCGCCCACTACTCCTCCGAGACGTGGGATGCGGAGATAGAGATCAGTCAGGGCTGGCTCGAGGTCGCAGGGCTCTCGGACAGGACTGACTACGACCTGAGGAGGCACGAGGAGCACTCAGGCGAGAGGCTGAGGGCCTTCGTCCAGGAGGGGGTGTCCAGGGTGAGGAGGATCAGGCCCAAGATGGGGGTCCTCGGCCCCATGTTCAAGTCGGAGGCCCAGGAGGTGGCGAGGGCCCTGAGGGGGATGGAGCCACCCCCATCCGGGCCCATCAGGGTGGAGGTGGGCGGCAGGTCCCTCGAGGTGCCCCCGGAGGCCTACGAGGTGGTGGAGGAGGAGGTCCACGGCAGGAGCTTCATCCCCCACGTCATCGAGCCCTCCTTCGGCCTGGACAGGATACTCTACTGCCTCCTGGAGAACTCCTACTACGAGAGGGAGGGTACGGGGTACAGGGTCCTGGCCCTGAGGCCCAACGTGGCCCCCGTGAAGGCGGTGTTCCTGCCCCTGGTCGCGAAGGACGGCCTGGACTCCCTGGCGAGGGAATGGTGGAGGAGGGCCCTCGCCGAGGGGATAGAGTCCTACTACGACGACTCGGGCTCGATTGGGAGGAGGTACGCGAGGGCGGACGAGATAGGTGTCCCCTTCGCCGTGACCTTCGATTACCGGACGAAGGAGGACGGAACCGTAACTGTCAGGGACAGGGACAGCACGCAGCAGGTGAGGATCCCCCTGGAGGAGCTCATTCCGACCCTGAAGGATGCGATCGCGGGAAGGAGGAAAATTTTCTGAAGTGGACCGGCGGGGATTCGAACCCCGGACCTCCGCCATGCCAAGGCGGCGATCTACCGGACTGATCTACCGGCCCGATTCCTGAATCACGAACGCCTTTTAACCTTTCCTGCCGCCAGGATGTCCTGGAACTCCTCGGGCACGCGCGCCAGGCCGAGGGAGGCGAGGGCGTCCACGTACGCCCACGCTATGGTCATGGCCTCGAAGGCCTCGACCAGCATCCCCCTGGAGCGGAAGTACGCGGCGTCCTCCGCGTATCTCCTGGCCATCTCCAGGACCCCCCTACCCCCGGGCTCCGCCTTAGCGCATCGGACCAACTCGAGGATCCTGTTCAGGTACTTGTCGAGGTGAACCCTCAGCTCGTCGCCGAAGATGCCAATCACCTCGGGAGGGCGAACTCCACGCTCTGCCTCTTGGACATGGGCTGGGGGTAGAGCTCCATGAGGGCGTAAACCTCGGGGGGCACCTCGTCTCTGACGGGGAGTCCCAGCTCCCTGGCCTCCTCGAAGGTTATTGGGTAGTCGTGCGTCCACCTGCCCGAGGTCAGCACCTCCGCAAGCCTCTCCGCCTTCTCCCTGTCCATCTTCCCCTCCAGGAGCTTGACCACAGTCCTCTTGAGCTGGTTTATCGCCTTCTCGGAGAGGTCCGCGTAGATCAGGGTCTGGTCGTCCACCTTCTCGACGCCCTTCCTCTCGACCGCCCTGAGGATCGAGGGCGCGGGCATGCCGGAGATTTGGGGGTCCACGGGCCCCAGGACGGCGTTCCTGTCCATGAGGATCTCGTCCGCGGCCAGCGCTATCAGGGTGCCGCCGGACATGGCGTAGTGGGGGATGATGACGGTGGTCTTCGCCTTCCTCTTCTTTAGGGCATACGCTATCTGGGTGGCCGCCAGGACGAGCCCGCCGGGGGTGTGGATGATGAGGTCGATGGGCTTGTCGGGCGGGGCTGCCCTGATGGCCCTGAGCACCGCCTCCGAGTCGTCGACATCGATGTAGCGGTAGAAGGGGATGCCGAAGAGCCCTATGCTCTCCTGCCTGTGGATGAGCGTTATCACCTCCGAGCCCCTCTTCTTTGCAAGCCTGCGTATCAGGGCCGCCCTGGCGTTCTGCAGGGAGAAGTGCTTGAACTGGGGCCACATGAGGAGGAAGAAGATGAAGATGAACCAAATGATCCAGCTGAGATCATACATGTTGTTCCATGGTTAACATTATTAATATCTTTGTTGGGGCGTTTATGTTAAATAAGAAATTCAATGTGCTAAAGGGCCCGAGTGGGGTAGCCTGGACATCCTAGGGGCCTGCGGAGCCCTTGACCCGGGTTCGAATCCCGGCTCGGGCACCTTCATCGCTTAAGAAATCAAGGCTCTATTATCGACAGGAAGGTGAAGAGGTTTGAAAACGCTCTTCATAGTTCTTGGGGACTCCCTCAAGGCCCTCTCAAGGCTCCTGGACGAGGTGAGCTCCTCCTACGAGAAGGTCGTCCTCCTGGTGCACAAGGGCTTGGAGAGGGAGGCGGACATGCTTGAGGGGGCGAGGGCCCTCAGGGACATCCTATACTACAACTTCAAGATAGACATGGGGTCCCAGGAGGGGATCATCTCCCTCGCGGACATCATAGTGTCGGAATCCGGCACCCCCTCCCTGGCCATCGTAGGCAGGAACCCGGACAGGGTCCTGGTCGCTGTGCTGAACGTCGCATACCTGCTCTCGGACTACCTTGAGAAGCTGTACATCGTCTCCGAGGACTCGGTGACCGAGATGAGCCTCCTGAGCTGGAGGCTGACCAGGATGAAGGACTACGAGAAGATGGTCCTAAGGGCCCTCAGCGCGAAGAGGGAGATGAAGCTCAGGGAGTTGGCAACGAGGCTGGGGAGGAGCAGCAGCTACGTAAACAAGATCCTGGGGAGGCTCCTGGAGCTGGGGCTCGTGGAGAGGGGGTCCAGGAGGGGCCTCTACCGGATAACCCCCCTCGGGAAGATTGCCCTAACCATTTCAAAGTGAGTGGAGCTCCCTGAGGAGCCCGAGCCTGCGCATGAGCTCCGACTTCGCCCTGAGGAGCTTCAGTCTCTCCTCTTCCAGCTCCCTGAGCCTCTTCTCTATCCTCTCCAGCTCCCTGACGGGGTCCGGCCCCAGGCCCACGTCCCCCGGCCATTCCTCCACGCTGAGGCTGAAGAGGCCGGGGCCTATGTCCACGTAGACGGACACGGAGCGGGAGAGGCCGTAGTAGGTCCTGGGGGCGCCCAGGCCACCCCTCACCTGCCCCACCTGCTCCACGAGCCCCGCCTCCTCCAGGACGTAGAGGTGCTTCACTATGGCCTGGGGGGAGAGGCCCAGAGCCCTGGAAAGGCCCAGCGGGTACTGGGGAGCCCTGCTCAGCCTCCTCAGGAGCTCCCTCCTGGCGGGGCTGAGCAGGGCGAAGAGGATGGCGTCGACGTCCATGTCACTCGATGGGAATCCTCTTCCCCTTCTCCTCCTTGGGGTACTTCTTCTTCACCACCACGTCCAGGACCCCGTTCTTGTAGGTCGCCTTGGCGGTGTCCGGGTTCACGGGCTCCCTGAAGAGGACCTTCTTGTAGTACTTCCTGGAGGCGGTGTCGACCTTCACCTCCATGGACCTCTCGTCGATCTTCAGGTCGATGTCCTCCTTGGCCACGCCGGGGAGCTCGACGGTCACCTTGTAGCTCTCCCTGTCCTCCATGACGTCGGTGAAGGGCTCCCTGAAGCCCTCGGGGAGCTCCTCGACGATCCCGAACCTCCTGACATTCCCGAACTCCTGGATGATGGGCCTGCCGTCCGGCCCGATCCTGACGCTGAAGCCGTAGATGAAGGGCTCCTTCCTCTTCCCCTGCCTGAAGGCGTCCCTGAGCATCCTCTCTATCCTCTCGAAGGTCCTCTCAAACTCCTTCTCCCACTCCTCAAACCACTCGTCCCACCACATTTCTCATCACCTCAGTTATCAACTAATAAGTTGATATATTTAAAAATTTTTGTATTGGAAGGTTAAGGCTGATGATGCGATAG
>QMSR01000046.1 GCA_003649695.1 Thermoplasmata archaeon | reverse complement strand
CTAGAGGTGACCATCTACAAGATCGTCCACGAGTACGGGGTGGAGGTCGAGACCTCCCCGCCCATCGTCGTCTACAGGGAGAGCGTGGAGTCCGTAGGGGGTCCCTTCGAGGGAAAGAGCCCGAACAGGCACAACAAGCTCTACTTCGAGGTGGAGCCCCTGGAGGAGGGGGTGGTGAAGGCCATCCTCGAGGGGGAGATAGAGGAGACCGTGAGGCCCAGGGACAGGAAGGCCCTGGCCAAGAAGCTGGCGGAGAAGGGCCTCCCCTACGACCAGGCCAAGGGCATCGAGGCCATCGTGGGCGCGAACGTCCTGCTGGACCTCACCAAGGGGATCCAGTACCTTGGCGAGACCATGGAGCTCATAAGGCAGGGCTTCCAGGACGCCATGACCAGGGGACCGCTGGCTGCCGAGCGCTGCCAGGGGGTCAAGGTGAAGCTGGTGGACGCGAAGCTGCACGAGGACGCGGTCCACAGGGGGCCGGCGCAGATCATTCCGGCAACCAGGAACGGCATCTTCGGCGCCATGTGCGAGGCGGGGAGGATCCTCCTGGAGCCCATGCAGTACGTCTTCATTAGCGTACCCCAGGAGTACATGAGCAACGCCATCAGGGAGATCCAGAGCAGGAGGGGCGTGATCCTGGACATGTCCCAGGAGGAGGACGTGGTCATGATCAAGGCGAAGGCCCCGGTTGCGGAGATGTTCGGCTTCGCGGCGGCCATCAGGAGCGCGACCTCCGGAAGGGCTCTGTGGACGACCGAGAACGCTGGGTTCGAGAGGGTGCCCAGGGAGCTGCAGGAGAAGCTGGTCAGGGAGATCAGGCAGAGGAAGGGGCTCTCACCGGAGCCCTACGACGCGGACCACTACAGGCTCTGAGGCAATACTATAAATATCGCTCCGCTATAAGGTCGAGGTGATAGGGCATGCCAGCTAGGGAGAAGGAACACCTTAACTTGATCTTCATCGGGCACGTCGACCACGGGAAGAGCACCACAGTTGGAAGGCTCCTCTACGAGACCGGGGCCATACCGGACAACATCATCAAGAAGCTCAAGGAGGAGGCGGAGAAGCTGGGCAAGGAGACCTTCGAGTTCGCCTTCGTCATGGACAGGCTCAAGGAGGAGAGGGAGAGGGGCCTGACCATCGACATCGCCCACAGGGAGTTCGAGACCGACAAGTACTACTTCACGATCATCGATGCACCGGGGCACAGGGACTTCGTCAAGAACATGATCACCGGGACCTCCCAGGCGGACGCCGCCGTCCTCGTGGTCTCCGCCAGGGAGGGCGAGGGCGTGCAGGAGCAGACCAGGGAGCACGTCTTCCTGGCCAAGACCCTGGGCGTCCCCCAGATCCTGGTGGTCATAAACAAGATGGATGCCACCCACCCGCCCTACAGCCAGGAGAGGTTCGAGAAGCTCAAGGCGGAGGTGGAGAAGCTCCTCAAGACCGTGGGCTACAAGCCCATTGCGGTCGTCCCAATATCCGCCTACTACGGCGAGAACATCGTGAAGCCCAGCGAGAAGATGCCCTGGTTCAAGGGCCCGACCCTGATCCAGGCCCTGAACATGATCCAGCCGCCCAAGGAGAAGCCGGTCGACAAGCCGCTGAGGATTCCCATCCAGGACGTGTACTCAATCAAGGGCGTCGGGACCGTTCCCGTAGGCAGGGTCGAGACCGGCAGGCTGAGGCCGGGTGACAAGGTGGTCTTCATGCCGCCGGGCGTCGTGGGCGAGGTCAAGAGCATCGAGATGCACCACAAGCCCCTCGACGAGGCCGTCCCCGGCGACAACATCGGGTTCAACGTCAGGGGGGTCTCCAAGAAGGACATCAAGAGGGGGGACGTTGCCGGGCACCTGGACAACCCGCCCACCGTCGCGAACACCTTCACCGCGCGCATCATCATCCTGAACCACCCGACCGCGATCGGCGTCGGCTACACCCCGGTGATCCACGCCCACACGGCCCAGGTGGCCTGCAGGTTCGAGGAGCTGCTCCAGAAGCTCGACCCCAGGACGGGCCAGGTCATCGAGGAGCACCCGAAGTTCCTGAAGAAGGGCGACGTCGCCGTCGTGAAGCTGAGGCCCATCAAGCCCATGGTCATCGAGAAGTACAGCGAATTCCCGCAGCTCGGGAGGTTCGCCATCAGGGATATGGGCATGACCATCGGCGCGGGCCAGGTCATAGACATCGAGCCCAAGAAGGTGGAGATCAAGGGCTGAAGCCGAGATGGCGAGGTACAGGGCCAGGATCACCCTCTACGGCACCGACCACCGGAAGCTGGACGAGGTGGCAATGGCCATCAAGAACCTCGTCCTCCAGGCCGGGGAGGAGGTCCACGGACCGGTCCCCCTCCCCACCAGGAGGCTCGTGGTTCCCGTGAGGAAGAGCCCCTGCGGTCAGGGGAGCGAGACCTACGAGCGCTGGGAGATGAGGATCCACAAGAGGCTCCTGGACCTCAACGTCGACGACAGGGTCCTCAGGAGGATCTTGAAGATTCAGATCCCCGACGAGGTCAAGATAAACATCGAGCTCCTGACCTAGATCTCCTCTTCCTCCTGGCCCTCAACAACCCTCTCCATTTTTTCGGCGACCCTCGGAGCCCCGGCGCAGGAGGAGAGTATCTTCGCGAGGTAGGGACCGCACCTGAGCCTCCTGCACGTGGCCAGCAGGTCCTCCCCTCCCCTCACTCTGGGCAGGAAGCGGCAGACCGAGGGGTCCACGTCGGACTCCAGGACCCCTTCTATGTAGGAGAGGAGCCTCAGGGTCTCGAGCACCCCATAGGGCCTGAGCAGGGCGACAGCCTCCCCCAGGCTGGGTATGCCGCTCCCCCTGTAGAGGCCGGCCAGGAGGAAGCCCCTCCGTTCCAGGACTGCTAGGGAGCCGGGAGGCAGCCCGGTGGGGGTCCTGGCCCTTGGGCCGGGGACGGCCGAAGGATCCCCGACGAGCTCCCCACGGATCTCGAAGACCCTTATGGGCCTGCGCTCCCTGGCCAGCCGGAGGAGCACGGAGCCCTCGACCGAGTCCGGGTCCTCTGCCAGAACGGCCTCGGCAACCTTCCTGGCCCCCCGGAAGTCCTCGAGGTTGAGCAGGGCCTCCCCCTTGACGAGGAGGGCGTCCAGGCCGAGGCCGAACTTGATGGCCTTGTCGGCGTTCTTGGAGGCGGACTTGAACTTCCCTAGCCTCAGGTCCATCCTCGCCAGGGCCAGCCTGGCGTCGGGGGACTTCACGCCCTTCAGCGTCTTCTCCAGGGTCCTGAGCATCTCCCTGCTGTTCCCCGCCGCGAGGAACGCCACCGCGAAGGCCAGCTCGCAGTTCCCTCCCCTGTGGAGGGAGGACATGGCGACCTCGAAGGCCCTCTTCCTCCTGCCGGCCAGCAGGTGGCAGAGGGCGATCTCGGGGGGAGGGGCCTGTCCCACGGAGAGCTCCCCCTCGGCCTCCTCGCACCTGCCTAGGACTGCGAGGATCCTCGCCCTCTGGGTGGGCGACGCGACCCTGGGCAGGAGCTCTTCCAGCACCGGGCCGGCGGCCAGGGACAACGCGACTTCCGCCACGACTCCGGAGAAGGCCCTCCCCCTCCTCATGGAGACGAGGGCGTTCTGGAGGTCCCCGAGCTGGGCGTAGATCCCCGAGGCCCTGGCCATGGACTCCCCCTCCCCCGAGTCCCTGTAGCTCTTCAGGGCGGCCTCCAGCTCCCCCCTGAGCTCGTGGATCCTTCCCATGACCAGGTTTCTCAGGCCCCTCAGCTCCTCCGGGTACTCCCTTGACGCTATCTCCATCGCCCTCCCCAGGTCCCCCCTCTCGGCCAGGGCCCTGGCAAGGATCAGGTTTGTCTTGTCCGGTAAGCCTGAGTCGCTGAGGATCTTCGTAAGCTCCTCCCAGCTCCCTCCCCTGTACAGGGCCTCTATCATCCTCTCCCTGAGCCAGCTCTCCTTCAGGCCCCCTTCGTAGGCCTTCACGTAGTCCCTTACGGCGTCCCTGAACCTCCCCAGGCCTTCCTCGGCCCTGCCCCTGAGGGCGAGCTCCCTGGGGCCGAGGCCCTCCAGCCTCTCCAGCCTCGCCAGGGCCAGGAGGGCGTCCACCCACCTGCCCCTCTCGATGTAGAGCTCGGACAGGATCCTCAGTCCATCTGGTCCCAGATCCCCCCTACCCTCCAGGAGGGCGAGGGCCTCATCCGTCCTTCCGGCCTTGCGGTAGGCCTCGGCCAGGGCGGCTAGGCACCTAGGGTCGCAGGCGTCCGAGTTCCGGAGCTCCTCCAGGAGCGCGATAGCCTTCCTGAGCTCGCCCTTGGCCATGAGGCACCTGGCCAGCAGGGCCTTGGCCCTGTTGCCCACCCCGGACTCCAGGAGGTCCGCAGCCTCCCTCTCGGCACCCTCGACGTCCCCCATGCGCAGCAGGAGCTCGGCGATGGAGAGCCTCGTCTCGGGGTCGTCCCTGAAGCTCAGGGACGCCCTCAGGGCGGATATGGCCTCCCTGAGCCTGCCGGCCTCGGCCAGGGCGGTCCCCAGCATGGAGTAGCTCTCCCAGGACGGCCTGACCCTGCAGGCCTCCCTCAGGAGGCCGAGGGCCTCGTCGACCCTCCCCCTCTCGGTGAGGATCCTCGCGAGCCTGACCATGGCCTCGGGGTCCCTGGATGCGAGCTCCCTGAGGCGTGAGAGGTCTCCCCTCACCCTGGCTAGGGCCTCCGCGTGGAGGACCTCCGCCCTGGGCGTGCTCTCCCCTACGCCCTCGTAGACCTCCACCACGTCCTCCCACCTGCCGAGGGAGGCGAGAATTTCCATGAGGGCCTCCAGAACCTCCCCGTCTAGGCCCGTCGCGAGGGCGACCTTCAGCCTCGGTATCGCCTCATCGCCGGCCCCATGGCGGAGGAGGATCCTCGCCCCCCTCACCAGGGTCACCGGGTCGCCCTTGAGCTCCCCTAGCCTCAGCAGCGTTCTCCCCAGCTCCTCCTCCTCGCCCAGGGCCTCCAGGACGGATGCCCTGGCCTCGAGGGCCTCCTCATCTTCCTTTATCACGAGGAGGGCATCGAGCTTCTCAAGGGCCTCCTTGAGCCTCCCGAGCCTCCAGAGGGAGATCCCCTTGACCTTGAGAACCCTCGGGTCCTCGGGGACCCCCTCAAGCGCTTTAAGAGCTTTCTCCGGCTCGCCTGCCTCCAGGTAGAGCTCGGCGGCCCTAACCTTTCCCTCCTCCCCGTCCATGGAGTAGGCCTCGGCGGCCTCCAGCGTCCTCCCCTGCCCCTCCAGGAGCTCCCCCAGCCTCAGCGCCGCCTCTTCGAGCCCCCCTTCGGCGGCCCTCCGCAGCGCCTCCTCCGCCATAGTCCCCTTCCCTAGTTCGGAGGCCAGCTTGCCCAGCCTGAGCATGACGTCAGGCTCGGGCCGGAGGGTCGCGACCTTCAGCATGTCCTGGAGGGCGCCCTCGAGGTCACCGAGGGCCTCCCTCGCCCTCGACCTCAACTCCAGCCCCTCCGGGGAGGAGTCGTCCCTCAGGAGCTCCAGCGCCCTGGCCGGGTCCTGCCTCAACAGGTGGACCGCCAGGGTCCTCCTTAGGGCCGGTCCGGCATAGCTTGCGAGCTCCTCGACGAGGGCCCCGGCCTCGCCGGGGTCCAGCCCCTCCAGGATCTCGGAGGCGAGCCTCGCGGCCACCTCGTCCCTGCCCAGCCCCGACAGGGCCCTTATCTCGACGGACTTCCAGAGCGTCCCCTCCCTCCCACCGGCGAGCCTAAGGGCCTCAGAGTAGGAGCCCTCCGCCAGGAGGAGCTCGGCCTCGAGCAGGGAGGTGTCCAGCCCCCTCTTCCTCAGGGACTCCAGGATCCTCCTGGCGGCGTCAAACCTGTTTTCCCTAGCGCAAAGGGATATCACGCGGCGGAGGAGGTCGAGCTCCCTGCACCTAGACGCCAGTCTCTCCAGTTCCCTCCACTCCTCCTCCGACCTCGGACCCCTTTCGAGGATCTCCCTGATCCTTGACTCTCTCCTCCACCAGAGGGGCACTATTCCGTTATATAGAGCCTGGGTTAAATTCCTTGGGCGTGCTTCTGGTCGAGCATCTAAGGGAGAACGTGGCCATGGCCAGGCTCGAGCTCCTCTCGGCCCTCCGGGCGGAGGGCGTCCAATGCACCTGGGCCTTCCTCGGTCCCTTCACCCTGCTCCGCTGCCAGTCGGACCCCCTGCCGGCGGTGGGGAGGCTGGGGATGAGCAAGAGGGCTGCGGAGGTTGAGTACGCGGGCCCACCTGGTAACGCGCCCGACCTGGCTAAGGGGCGAGCGTTCCTGGTTTCCTCGTCCGTCCTCCCTCGGGGGGACAGGAGGAGGCTGGCTGCCAGGGTAGCGGAGGCCCAGAGCGGCGAGCCCTCCTTTTCCAGTCCGGAGCTGCTTCTGAAGGCGGTGCTGGTTGGGGAAATCCTCCTTCTCGGGAGGGTCGTCTGGGAGAGGGAATCCTTCGCCCACAGGGAGCCCCACCAGAGGCCCTTCCGGACGCCCGTATCGATGAAGCCGAAGTACGCCCGCCTCCTGGTAAACCTCTCGGCCGTGCCGAGGGGTGGAAGGCTCCTCGATCCCTTCTGCGGGGCGGGGAGCATCCTGATCGAGGCGGCCCTCATGGGGATAGAGGCCCACGGCAGCGACAGGGACCCCAGGATGGTGGAGGGGGCCAGGGAGAATCTGGAGGCCCTGGGCCTGAAGGCGAGCTTGGAGGTGGCGGACGTGGGGGAGGTGGAGGGGGAGTACGACGGCATCGCCACGGACGCCCCCTATGGGAGGTCCTCAAGCACAGGCGGCGAGCCCCTGCGATCCCTCATGCGCAGGGCCTTTGCCACCTTCCACAGGGTTCTCAGGCCGGGGGGGAGGGCGGCCGTTGCACTGGGGGACGAGTCCCTGCTCGCCCTCTCGGACCCCCTCGTGGAGCTGTACAGGGTGCACCAGAGGGTGCACGGCTCCCTGGAGAGGACCTATTCAGTCCTGGCCAGACTGGGCTAGGATCCTCCTCCCCCTGCGGACGATCTTGATGGCGTACGCGAAGCCGAGGAAGAAGCCCAGGCCGACTATGTAGACCTTGAAGACCATTGAGAGTGCGGTGAGGATCAGGAAGTAGCCCTTCCCCATGTTTATGGGTCCAAGCTTGTCCGGCATCTGGACGACGGTCCCGTTCTCGTAGATCGCCGAGGCCCTGATGAAGTAGATCCCTTCCTCAATCCCGTGGAACTGGATGCTGGCGTTGTCGCCCGTTGCGGATCCGTGGGCGAGCTCAGACTCGT
>QMSR01000045.1 GCA_003649695.1 Thermoplasmata archaeon | reverse complement strand
CTCGGCTATTGCCCTCTCCACCGAGGGGGCTTCCATGGACTCCAGGAGCTGCCCGCCGGAGACGACGGCGATCCCCGGCTTGGGCCCGGGGTCGACGCCCACCACGATCGGGGACCCGACGAGTCCCCTGAGCCTGAGCAGGAGCCTTCTGGCGACCCTCATAGGGCCTTGGCCTGCGACGGAATCGTCCAGCACGGCGACCACGTCCCTGGGAGGCAGCCCCCTGCCGAGGAAGCAGTACGGGATCCCCAATTTAGACAATGCTGATGCTATCCGATTCGCGAACACCGGGTCTGAGACCGCGATCCCCACCTTTCCCTGCACTGCTTCTCCTATTTGCATAACGTTTTTATCAATTTCCCGAGTTAGTCGGAAGGGTATGTTGGATAAGGTTTTTGGTGAGGTAATTACCCGAAAGGAGGAGATTAGGTCCAAAATTTCGAAACGTGAAAATCTGGATGTCGAATTAGACAAATTCTGGAATGTTTCAGATGAAGCGCGGCCGGAGGAGCACATAGGGGTCGATGCGGGCAGGAACCACTGGCCCATCAGGGGAAACATCCTGGCCGTGGTCAACGCCGGGGCGATGGGCAGGGGTGAGCTCCTGGCCCAGAGGATCTTCGTCGACTTCATCATCCCTCCGGGTCACCCGGAGGTGAGGATAACGAACTTCGATGTGATACTGAAGACTAAGGTAGTCCTAGACCTCCTGAACAGGGGGGTCGAGGACCTCATCCTTGTCGACGGCTCCTTCGAGAGCGACGTCTCCAAGCCCAGGTGGGGTAAGCTGAGTTTCTCCCTTGACGGGCTGGATCTGGACGACCTCCTCTCGGTCCCCATTTACTCCCAGAGCGGGGATTTCGACCTGTGTGGCGTCGGCAACAAGGAGTGCTACACGGAGTTCGAGTTTGCCGAAAAGCTCTTCTTACTCAGGGAGGTGGCTAGGAGGAAGGGGTGCGTCTACATAAGCAAGACCACCGTAGACAACCGTTTGGTTAGGGAGCTGCTCGGCGGGGACATGTACATGAGCGACATATCTATGTTATACATACTCAATCCGCCACCGGGATACTCCGACCCCAGGGGCCCCCACAGGGTCGACTTCCCTGGGGTCCAGGGAGGCATTGGGGACATAATGGTGTCCTACGTAAGGCTGAGGCCTAGGGGCCCAATACTGCGCGTCGAGTATCCACCGGGTTCCTGGAGGATGGAGGAGCTCTTTCCCATTCTCAGGGGCAGGCACATGGACGGCTACCCCTACTGGCTCGCCAGGGTAGACAAGGACGTGAGGGTTACGAAGGCAGATCTCGATAGGGTTATGAAGTTGCTCGGGGTAGAACATTTGCCAAGTGGGAGGGAGATGTTGCTATGAGCGGGTATGTGATTGGGAGGGCGACTGTCGACAGGGTCGAGGTTCTCCTGAGGAGGGACTCGGGCATCCGCCTTGGGGACTTCGTGGTCCTAGAGGACGGGGACCTGAGGGCCATGGGGATCGTGGACCACATGGAGTCCGGCCACAGGATCGCGAGCGAGGGCATCTTGAGCCAGGAGGCTGTGGAGCAGCTCGCGAAGGAGAGGGAGATGGGAGCCTTCAGCATAGCAATGATCCGCGTCCTCGGCGTCATAAAGGATGGTAAGCTAGGCGGCCTGCCCAAGAGGCCCATCTCCGTCCTGAGCGAGGTCAGGAAGGCGAGGCCCGCAGAGATATCCTCCATACTGCAGAAGGGCCATCTGGAGATAGGCCACGTTCTATCGGACCCCTCCATCAAGGTGAAGATCGACGTGAACAGGATGGTCGCGAGGCACCTGGCGATCCTCTCTATGACCGGAGGGGGGAAGTCCAACACCGTTGCCCTCCTCGCTTCTGAGCTGGGCAAGATGGGGGGAACGGTCGTCATACTGGACTTTCACAACGAATACGTCGTCACCGGCAATCGCTTCGGGGATGCACCGGCGTTCGTCATCGACCCCAAGCTGAACCCAAGACAGATAGAGCCGGAAAAGCTCATAGAGATCATCGGGCTGAACCCAAACGCCACGAACCAGAGGACCCTCTTCCATCAAATCTACGAGTACCTGAAGAGTCGAGATAAGCCGCTCCTCCAGATAATGTCGAAGATACTGGAGGATATGGCGAAAGGGGAGGGGTTCCCGGAGGAGCTAAATGAGGTATATGATAGATTCAAGGGAAAGAAGGACTCTATTTACGGCCTCAAGAACAGGATTGACTACTTCCTGAAGAGGCACAAATCCATCCTGAACGATCGGGCATCCAAAGTCATAGACATGATCCAGGAGGAGATGGTGAACATTGTGAGGGTTGGCCTGCTACCTGACTACGTCATCGACGTCTTCGTAGGCACGCTGCTCTCGGATATCCTCCTCGCCAGGAAAGCCTACTTTTTAACGAAAGAGGATCACCATACCAGTTCCGACCGTGTCCTAAAGAAGCCTATCTTCGTGATCCTAGAGGAAGCGCATATTCTGGTGGACAGCAAGAGGAAGACCATGACGAAGGACGCCGTAATTAGGATCGCTAGGGAGGGCAGGAAGTTCGGGGTGGGCCTTGCACTCGTCTCGCAGAGGCCCAGCAGCATGGATCAGGACGTGCTCTCGCAGATGAACAGCATAATTGCCTTGAGGATGATCTCCAAGAAGGACAAGAACGCGGTGGCCGAGGCATCCGACCAGGTGGACGAGGCGATGGTGGAGTCCCTTAGCTCCCTGAATCCCGGGGAGGCACTCCTGATAGGCCCCTTCGTCCCGTTCCCGTTCTTCGCCAAGATCAGGAAGGTGGAGGGTCTGCTCTCCTCCTCGGACCCGGACATCGTGGGCGAGTGGGATGGGAGGGAGGAAGAAGGGGTAAAGGATGACTCAATTCTCTTGTAATGTTTATTAAAAGTTGTATACGTTAAGCTCAACGGAGGTGGACCCATTTTGAGGTTGGCCCATGCTGCTGATCTTCACCTTGGGGCCATGCCCTATAGCATTCCCGCGAGGGAGATCGACATCTACAATGTATTTGAGGAGATGGTCGAGAAGGTCATAGAGGAAAGGGCTGAGGTCCTCATCCTGGCCGGGGACATTTTCGATAAAAGCGTGCCCAAGAACGCCGCGAGGAGGCACTTCCGAAAAAATTTGAAGAAGCTGAGGGAGAAGGGGGTCAGGGTCATGGGAATACTCGGGGACCACGACATCCCAAAAATGTTCGACATACCTCCGACCGCCGACATTGACCCGGAGGACTTCCTCCTTCTCGAGGCAGCCCCCAAGCCGAAGTCCTCCTTGGAGATCATCGCTCAAAGGTACTACCATGACAAAGAGAATGATTTGGTCGTCACGGGCCTAGTCGCGAGGAAGTCGGGTAGGAAGGAGCACATCGCAGTGGCGCTCAAGGAGGCGGAAAGGTACCTTAAGGGGCATAGGTACAAAGTTCTGGTGCTCCACCAGGCGATCAAGGAGAAGTGGCCATTTGACGCGACCGCCATTCCAATGGGGCTGATCCCGAGGGACGTTGATTACGTGGCCATGGGCCACATTCACAATGCCCATGAAATGCGGTGGAATGCGGGCAAGCTCGTGTACCCTGGGTCCATAGAGGCGCTGAGGAAGGACGAGTGGAACGGCGGAAATAAGGGATTCTATATCGTGGATCTTGAGGGCGACTTCGTAGAGACGCAGTTCGTGAAGCTCGAAAGGGTGAGGCCCCAGGGGGAATTTAGGCTGGGCGAGGACAGCATTGAGGATATGAAGGCGTTCGTAGCCTCTTGCCGGGAGAAGCCCATCATCCACATCATCGTCCCTGCTAAGATGCCCAAGAGCAGATACGCTTCTTTGATGGATGAGATCAGGAACACGACGCCCTTCAGGCCCGAGGATAATAGAGTGTTGTCGATTAGGGTTTACTTTGAGAAGTTTGAGGAGGAGAGCGGTGGAGGTTTGACTGGTGAACCCAAGAAGGTCGCCCTAGAGGAGGTCATAAGGGAGATCGCCGGGGACAAGGCAGACCTAATTATCAAACTCCTAAGCATCAGTAAAAGTGATATGGAAAAGGAAAGGGCTGTGAAGGAGCTGGAGAAGAGGATTCTGGAGTGGATGGAGCGTGAGGATAAAGAAGATTAGGCTAAGGAACTTCCTCTCGCACGGCAACAGCAGCCTCGACTTCGATCCCAGTATAAACGTGATCATAGGAAACAACGGGTCCGGGAAAAGCTCCATCCTGGAGGCCATCTACTACGCCCTTTACGGGAGGACACTTAGGGGTAGATTGAAATCGGTGTTCAGGAGGAGCAGGGGCCATCCCCAGAGGGAAATGGAGGTTGAGCTCACATTTGAGATAGGCGGGAGGTACTACTCTGTTCTCCGAAGGGTGGTGTACTCGGAGCCCCCCAAAACTGTGAGGTGCTACCTTAGGGACGACCTCACGGGGAGGATACTTTACGAGGGATCCGAGAACGTCAACGAGGAGATCAATAGACTTCTCGGGGTGAGCGACAAAGTATTCATCTCCTCCGTGTTCGTCCAGCAGGGCGAGATCGGAACCATCCTAGAGAGGAGTCCGGCGGAGAGGAAACAACTCTTCTCCAAGCTCATAGGAATTTCCGACATCGATCAACTTTACGAACAACTGCACGAACTATGGAAGAGTTTCAGGGATAAAACGGAAAATTTGGATGCTATGAAGAAAAAGCTGGAAGATGAGAGGAAACGCAAAGCCCAACTCGAGGGGGAGAAAAGGGAACTGGAGGGCCGCCTCAGGGAAGTGTCGGAAAAACTGCGGGAGGTTGTGGAAGCCCTTTCGGAGATTAAGCCCAAGGTCGAAGAAGGCAGGAAAGCCAAGACTCGGCTGGACGAGAGGATGAGGGTTCTCCAGGAAACGATCAGGGAACTGAGGGAGAAGGAGGAGGAAATGAAGCGCCTTTCAGAGGAGCTGGCCGACCTTGAGGGTCTCGAAAAGAGGGTGAGCGAAAAGGAGGGAATAAAGAAAAAGGTCGACCTCGTGAGAAAAATCATTGATATCCAAAAAGAAATAGAGGAAAATCTAAATAAAAGAAATAAATTATTAAAATTATTGGATGAAATATCCTCCCTTGGGAGGCAGGTTGAGGAGTACGAGTCCGTTCGCCGGGAGAGGGAAAGCTTGCTTGAGCATCTATCCGAATTGACGGGTGACATAAAGCTCTTTAGGTCCAGGATTCAGAAGCTGGACAACGAAATCAGGATGCTGGAGGAGGAGCTCAAGAAGCTCCCGGAGGGGGATCTCGGGGAGGTCTCAAGTCTCCTCGAGCAGATCAAGGAGGAGCTGGATAAGCTCAAGAACAGAAAGGGAGTCGAGGAGGGAAAACTCCGGATGCTGGAGGAGGAGTTGAAGCTCCTCGAGTCGGCGAAGGGGGTCTGTCCGACCTGCGGAAGGCCCCTGGACGAGGCCAAAAGACTGGAGCTCATAGAGAAGAAAAGGGAGGAGATTGGGAGAATTAATGAAGAGCTCCGACGCCTCGAATCGGAGATCGAGCAGCTAAACAGCAAGTGCCGTGAACTCGAGAAGCTCCAGAGTGAGCTGCAAGAGCGTAGTCGGATTTTGGAAGAACTGACGGAGAAGAGGTCCGAGCTCAAGGATTTAACGGGGAAGCTGGAGGGGTTTGAGCTAAGCCTGGAGGAGGCCCAGAAGAAGAGAGAGATGTTGGAGAGGAGATTGGAAAAGTTGGAGGAGAAAAGGGATAGATTCACCAAACTAAAAGGGATGCTCGACGAGCTGACATCAGGCAAGCCCCCTGAGGAGGCGCTGAGGGAGTTCGAGGCGACTGAAAAGGTTAGGCAGAAGGAAGAGCTGATCAAAGAGTACTTGAGGAGCTTTGGGGAACTGCCTATTTTCACCGATGAGCTGCTGAGGGAGCTGGAGGAAGCCTTCCGGAAGTACATGGAGGATAAGGATATGCTCTCGAGGCTGAAGGCCAAGCAGGGACGCCTGGAGGAACTGAGGAGGTCAGCGGAGAGACTGAGAACCAACGTCGAGGTCCTAAACGGAGAAATTAGAGAACTGCAGGAGAAAACCAGGGATCTGGAGGATCTCGAGAGGGAGTATGGGGAGCTCGAACGGCAGAGGGAAGATTTAGACAGGGAAAAAACGCGTATTGAGGCTTCTCTCAAGAGGATTGAGGGCGAGCTAGAGTGGGCGAACAAAAACATTCGGGATTTCGAGGCTCAGGTCAAATACATGGAGAAGCTCAAGAGGGCGATCGGCATAATAGATGAAATAAAGGAGCTCCTCAAGGGTAAGATCAAAGAAAGGTACAACGAGAGGGTGCTGTCGTTCTTGAGGGGACAGCTCCCCAGGCTGCTGAGCAAGCTGGCTCTGAATTTTTTGGATGTGGAACTGGACGGGACTTTGGATCTCAGGCTGAGCACGCCCGAGGGATCGACGGTGGGTTTCAAGGAGCTCAGCGGCGGCGAGAAGGTCTTGGTGGCGCTGGCCTTCCGCCTTGCACTCCTCCAGGTTTTGGGGGGCGCGGGATCCTCCGGCCTGCAGGAGCCCCTCCCCCTGATCCTGGACGAGCCCACCACACACTTGGACGACGAGCACAGGGCGAAGGTCATCGAGGCCCTGAGGGAGTTCTATTACAAAATGGTGAGAGGGGAAATTCCGCAGATGATCATCGTCAGCCACTACAAGGATTTCGTGGAGGTTGCCGAAAAGGTTTTCATGGTCGAGAAGGTGGGGGAAGTCTCAAGGGTCTCCGTTCAGAGTGCACAACAATAGTTTTTGACCTCTCCATCAAACATCTTTTCTACCTTTCTCGATGGTTGCACTATCCCGTCGAAGCCGAGCTGGATGGCCGCCAGCTCAAGCCTCCTCTCCCTGGGCCTCATGCAGCCCAGTACGAGCTCCCAGTCGTGCCTCCTGGCGAATCGTATGACGTCCACGGCCTCCTCGATGTTCGGCTGGACATCGCGCATCGGAGTCCCGGGGAGGGGCATGAAGACGTTGATGATGAGCTTAGCAACGCCCCTCTCTGCGAGCTCCCCGATCACCCTGTACTCCCCCGAGCTCCTTCCATAGTAGAGCAGCGCGGTGATGTGCGGGACCACCCTATAGTGCTCGGAGAGTTTCTGGAAGAGAGTTAGGTAATCCCCAATACTGCGGCTCAGGCCGTAGATTTCATTGATTACCCTATCGGAGGGCGGGATGTCCAGACTGATCACGTCCACTGCGCCCCTGAGCAACGGAATTCGGTCATCGGGGATCAGGCCGACATGGGCGTTT
>QMSR01000044.1 GCA_003649695.1 Thermoplasmata archaeon | reverse complement strand
TTGATGAGCGTAGTTTTACCAGCCCCGTTGGGACCCAGGATCCCGTATATCTCCCCATTCTCTATCTCTAGGTCGACGCCCCTGAGGGCCTCAACCCTGTGGGTTTTGGAGCCGAATAACTTCCTGACCTTGCTGACGTAGATCTTCCAGAGGTCCCTGGTGAGGACCGCCTTCATCCTTATTCCTCTATCTCCGGTACCACCTCGAAGGGGATGATGTCGTCTATGAGCTCGACGTGTGAGAGGATCATCCTCCTGCAGCAGTACCTGGTGATCCCTAGGTCGTCTAGGACCTTACCCGGGTCCTCCCCCTTCTTGACCCTCTCCACGAACTTGAGGTAGTCGGAGGCTATGGGCCTCCCGCAGGTGAAGCATCTAACGGGGATCATCATGGCGCATCACCTGTAGGAGGTCTGCCTCCTCTTCCTGGCCCCGCGGCCCAGCGGGGTCTTCGGCAACTTCCTCCGCGGGTCGCTGACGAGGAGGTACCTGTCGTAGGACCTGTAGACCTCCTCGAGTTGGGGATCCTCGAAGAACTGGACCAGGGCCCTGGAGATGGCTGTCCTGGCCGCCTCGGCCTGGCCCATGACGCCCCCGCCCTTCACTCCAACCTTGATGTCCACCTCCTTGACCCTCTCTCCGGCGAGGATCAGGGGCTCCATCATCTTGAGCCTGGCCAGCTCGTGGGGGTATATCTCCAGGGGCACCCCGTTGATCCAGACCCTGCCCTTCCCCGGCCTGACGACGGCCCTGGCGATGGCCGTCTTCCTCTTCCCGCTCGCAACGACCACCTTCTTCACCATCTCGCCCCCAGCTCCCTGGACAGGTCGCCAAGCGTTATGTATTTATCAAATTTTTTGATGACCGACTCTATCCTCTCGGGTTCCGGGAGCCCCTCGGGGACCCCTATGTAGACCCTGAGCCTCTTGTACGCGTCCCTGCCCTTCTTCTGCTCCCTCGGGAGCATCCCCCTGACCATCCTCCTGAGGATCCTGTCGGGCATCCTCGGGTAGTACGGCCCCTTCCTAACGCTGCCGATCTCCCTGCGCTCCTTGAACTTCCTGATGATGGCCTGGGGATCGCCCGAGATAATGGCCTTCTCCGCGTTCACGATGACTACCTCCTCCCCCTGGAGGAGCATCTTTGCCACGACGCTAGCGAGCCTGCCGGCCACAGCCCCCGTGGCGTCTATCACCCTCATTCCATCACCCCATGATCCTGACGCCGGAGCCCGAGGGATTCCTCTCCATGAGCTCCTCTATCGATATTGCCTCCCCGCCCGCGGCCCTGATCTTCTCCGCCGCCGAGCGGCTGAAGGAGTAGGCGGCCACGATGAGCCTCTTCTCCAGCCTCCCGGCCCCCAGGACCTTGCCAGGCACGAGGACCGTCTCCCCATCGCGGGCGTAGCGCTGAAGCTTGCTGACGTTGACCTCAGCCCAGTTCCTCCTGGGACCCTCGAGCCTCTCGGCTACGTCCTTCCAGATCCTCACACCCTTCTCCTTGGAGAGCTTCTTGAGCTCCCTGATCAGGGAGCCGACCCTCGGGTCCGTCTTCTCCCCCATGCTCCCACGCATAACAAAGAGGGGGATATTAAAGTCAATCCATGAAAGGCCTGATCTTCTCGAAGTGCGTCTCCGCTTCGATGACCCTCCTGATGAGGTCCTCCTCGTCCCTGGCCCTCATGAGGATCCTCGCCGCGGTCTGGGGCCCGACCCCGTGCCCCGCCAGGGCGAGGAGGGCGTCCCTCCCGTAGCGGACCAGCAGGTTCCCGGCCGCCAGCACGGACCTCAGGAAGCTCTCGCTCTCGCACTCCCCCTTCAGCACCCTCCTCAGCTTCTCCTCGTAGAACTCCTTGGCCACCACCAAACGCCTCCCCCTGCAGAAGGGGCAGATCGGCTCATCGAACTCGTAAACCCTCATCCTCCACATCCTCTTGCAGTTCATGCAGCCGAAGACGAACCTCTCCCTCAGGAGCCTCTTCTTCACCATCTCCACGATCTTCCTCGTGGGCACGATGGCCCTGAAGAGCTCCCTCCTCTCGGAGAGCAGCTCCTCGGTTGCGTCCTGCATGGGCCTCTCCACGACCGGCAAGGAGCCGTCCCTGATCCTGGTGAGGAGCTCCTGGAGGGCCCCGAGGTCGAGGTAGTCCCACTCCACCTTCGCCAGCGCCTCCCTCCATATGGGGGTCCTCGAAAGCCTCCTGGCGGTGGAGGGTCTGCGTACGGACCTTATGTCCAGCCTGAGGCCGAACTTTCTGGCCACGTGATACAGGACATACCAGAAGACCCCCGTTCCCGGGAGGGCCTCCTCCACCTCCGCAGCGGGATCGCCCTCCATCCTCAAGGCCGCCAGCACCGCGTCCCCGCTCAGGTAGTGACCCTCCAGGAGGACGTGGTACTGGGAGGAGTCCATCGCTATGGAGGAGCCGTACATGGCCTCCAGCCTCTTGGACAGGAGCAGGGCCAGGGAATAGGCGAGCTTCGTGCCGAAGGGGTGGAGGAGGACCACGGTGTTCCCCTCCTTCTCCAGGTAGACGGCGTCCCGGGAGAGGGAGCCCCTGAGCGCCTCGACCGCCCTGGCGGCCTCACCGGTCGCGAAGCTGGGGCCTTCGTTCAGGAGATCCGCCGTCGCCCTGGCGACCTCGGGGAAGACTGGTATCTCCTCCCCGAGCCACCTAGGCGGCTCGGACACGTCCTCCAGACGCTCGACGAGGATCCTCATCCTCTCAAGGTCCATGGATAGGACCCTCCACACCTGCCCCCTGAGGACGAAGGTGCTGTCCGGCTCGAGGCTGGAGAAGACGAAGGACTCGTCCAGGAGGCCCACCATCTTCCTCGTGCCCGCGTCGACGACGAGCCACTTACTCTCGTCCGGGATCATGGAGAGGTTCTCGTAGAAGGCCCTGTACGTCTTCCTCCTCTTCCTGACCACACCCCCGTCTAGGCCAATGATACCCTGGGAGGCCAGGAGCTGGGCGACCTCTTCCACCAGGTCCAGGTCCCCGAAGGCGGGGACCTCCGCCAAAAGCTCCTTGAACCACCGAAGCTCGAAGGATCCCATCTCCAGGGCAGCGGACATGAGCTGATTCGCTATGACCACCATCGGGTCCTTCCTAACCCTCTTCGGCTCCACCCATCCCTTCCTGGCCAGCGAAGCAATGGCCATGGACTCTGCGAGCTCGAAGGGCCTGTGGGAGACGACGGTGCCCCTAGAAACCCTGCCGACGCCGTGGCCGGACCTGCCCACCCTCTGCAGCAGCCTGGCTACCTGCTTCGGCGAGTGCAGCTGGATCACGTGGTCCGCCCTTCCTATGTCTATGCCGAGCTCCAGGGAGCTCGTGCAGACCAGAGCCCTCAGGTCCCCCCTCTTGAAGGCCTCCTCCGCCTCCACCCTGATGTTCTTCGTCAGGGATCCATGGTGTACGGCTATGCCCCTGCCTCCCAGCAGCCTTAATCTCTGTGCCAGGTCCTCTGCCTGATACCTGGTGTTCACGAACACCAGCGTGGCTCTGTGCTTGTTTACCAGATCGAGGATCTTGGAGATGGTCGCCGCATACCACGGATCGGCGCCTATCTCCTCGGAGAGCTCCTCGTCAGGCCCCTCCGGTGCATCGATGACGACCTCAACCATCTTTTCCACGGGCACCCTCAGCGTGGGGCCCTGGATGCCGAAGAGGGCCTTCACCTCCTCCGGGTTTCCTAGTGTAGCTGAGAGGGCCACGATCTGGAAGCCCCCGCAGATGCGTCTCAGCCTCCTCAGCCCCACGGCCAGCTGTACACCCCTCTCTGTGTCCGCGAGCTCGTGGACCTCGTCCAGGACCACGAACCTTACGTTTTCCAGGTGTCTTCGAAGGGATGGGACGGTCAGGGCGATCTGGAAGGTCTCCGGAGTAGTTATCAGGACGTCTGGGGGCCTGAGCACCTGTCTCCTCCTCTCGCTCGGGGGCGTGTCCCCGTGCCTGACGGCGACGGAAATGCCGAGCCTCGCACCGTACCACTCCAGCCTCTGCCCCAGGTCCCGGTTCAGGGACCTCATGGGCGTTATGTAGAGCAGCGAGATCGGCCTCGGCCTCTCCTCCATGATCTTTGTGAAGAAGGGTATCATGGCCGCCTCCGTCTTCCCAACGCCGGTCGGGGCGATGAGGAGGAGGCTCTCCCCCGTGAGGATCCTCGGTATGGCCTCGAGCTGGGGAGGGGTTAGCTCCCTAATCCCCCTCTCCTCTAGGACCTCCCTGATCCTCTCGGGAATCATCTTCTAGTGGGGAAGCCCACCACGGCCTCCCCCGCCTTCACGATCTTCAGCGGCTCCCCGGCGTAGGACCACTCCTCGACCACCTGGACCATGGACTCGTGGACCCTGACCTGGACGCCGTCTAGGACTATCTGCCCGGACCTCAGCTCCTCCAGCCTCTCGCCCGGCTCGCCTTCCCTCAGCCACTGGACAAACTTGGAGGTCATCCCCTTCAGCAGGGGCCCTATGGTGGCGTAGTTGGGCTTAAGCGCCGAGATCCTCCTCTCCAGGGCCGAGAGGTCCTCTATCCCGAGCTCCCCGACCCTCATGGCCCCCGCGATCTCGTCCGCCTCGGCCTTGAGGGCCTCCAGCACCTCCCCCCGGGCGAAGACGAGGACCCTGGGTATGGGCGTCGCAGGGGAAAGGCCCCTCTCCGCCTTCTCCCTCCTGATGGCCGCGATAACCTCCTTAATCGTCTCCCCGAGCCTGGCCTCCTCTGGGAAGTGGTAGTCGGGGGTCGGCCAGCTCGCCAGGTGGATGCTCTCCAGACCCACCTTGTCCCTGAAGAAGTTCTGGTATGCGTCCTCCGTGACGAAGGGCAGAAAGGGGGCGAAGGCCCTGAGGATGCCGTAGCCGACCGTGAACAGGGTGAACTTGGTGTTCTCCTCCCCCAGCCTGTGCTTGACGGCCTCGATGTAGTGGTCGGCGAAGACCCCCCAGAAGAAGTCCTCCAGGACCTTCATCGCCCTGTCCCATCGATAGGAGTCCATGTGGGCCGTGGCCTCCCTCATCGCCCTGGAGTAGGCGTGGAGAACCCACTTGTCGAGGATCCTCAGCCTCTTGGGCATCTCAATGTTATCCGAGTTCCTGCCGGCGAAGAGGGAGGCATTCCAGATCTTCTGGACGAGCCTCGAGCCCCTCACGACCTCCTTGTACCTGAAGGCTGTGTCCTCGCCCGGGGTCGTCTTGGAGGCGAAGTACCTAAACGGATCGGCGCCGAACTCCTCGATGACCTCCAGCGGGTCCACCACGTTCCCCCAGGAGGCGTGCATGGGCCTGCCGTCGGGGCCCAGGATGAATCCGTCTATCACAATATCGTTCCAGGGCCTCTTGCCCGTCAGGAACATGCTCCTTATGATGGTGTAGTAGGCCCAGGTCCTGATGATGTCGTGGCTCTGGATCCTGAGGCTCATGGGAAACAGCTTCTCGAACTTCTCCTCGTCCCTCCTCCAGAAGGAGTTGTAGAGCGGGGTGATGGAGGAGTCGACCCAGGTGTCGAAGACCTCGTCCGAGCCCCTGAGCCTGCCCCCGCAGCGTGGGCACCTCTCCACGGGCGGGGGATCCCTGAGCGGGTCCACGTAAGGCTGGTCCTCCCTGGCCACCACAACGTAGCCGCAGTCCTCGCAGATCCAGACCGGAATGGGAGTGGCGAAGTAGCGCTGCCTCGAGATGACCCAGTCCCAGTCCAGGGACTCCACCCACTGCCTCAGCCTCTTCTTCATGTGCTCGGGGAACCAGCGGATCTCGTCCGCGAGCCTCAGCACCTCCTGCCCGAACTCCCTCGTCTTGAAGAACCACTGGGGGGTGACGATGAACTCCACCGGAGTGTGGCACCTCCAGCAGGTGGCCACGTTGTGCACCATCTTCTCCCTCTTCACCAGGAGGCCGCGCCTCTGGAGCTCCTCCTTGATCCTCTCCCTGGCCTCCTCTACTGGGAGCCCCGCGAGGAGCCCGCATTCCTCGGTCATCCTCCCATCCCTGTCGATGGCCCTCGTGATCCCGAGCTTGTGCTTGAAGACCATGCGGACGTCGTCCTTGTCACCGAAGGTGCAGACCATCACGGCCCCGGTGCCGAAGGAGGGGTCGACGCCCTCCTCAGCCCTGATCTCCACGACCCTGTTGAAGATGGGGGCGACCGCGTGCTTCCCGATGAGGCCCCTGTACCTCTCGTCCTCGGGATGCACCGCCACCATCTGGATGGCGCACAGGAGCTCGGGCCTCGTTGAGGCTATGATGAGGTCCTCCCCCGTCTCCTGGACCTTGAACTTCATGTACACGAGCTCCGTCTCCTCCTCCCTGTACTCCAGCTCCGCGTCCGCTATGGCCGTTCCGCAGCGGGGACACCAGTTGACGGGGAACTCACCCCTGTAGACGAGGCCCTTCTTCCACATTTCTATGAAGGAAAGCTGGGTGATCCTGCGGTAGTACTCTGCGTCGGTCCTGTAGTAGAGGGTCTCGTCCATCCAGATGCCGAGGAGCTCGAACTGCCTCTTCATGATCTCGATCTTCTCGTCCGCGAACTTCCTGCACTCCTCCACGAACTCCTCCCTGGGGACGTCCCTCATCTTTTTTCCGAGTTTCCTCTCTACCTGGACCTCAATCGGCATCCCGTTGACGTCGAAGCAGAGGGGGAAGAACACGTTGTACCCCCTCATCCTCTTGTACCTGGCGATGATGTCCTGGTGGGTGTAGTGGGTCGCGTGACCTATGTGCAACCTCCCGCTCGCGTACCTTGGTGGGACGTCTATGCTGTAGATGGGCTTCTCGGACCCCCAATCGAACCTCTCATACCCTATCTTCCTCCACTCCCTCCTCCAGCGCTCCTCGGCCTCCTTGATGTTGTAGGGCAAGGCTACCACCCCGCCACTGCCACAAAGAGGGCGGAGAAGAGGAGGGACACGATGCTCATGAGCTTGATGAGGATGTTTAGGGAGGGCCCGGCGGTGTCCTTAAGTGGGTCCCCCACCGTGTCCCCGACCACTGCGGCCTTGTGGGCGTCGGAGCCCTTGCCACCGAGGTTCCCCGCCTCTATGTACTTCTTCGCGTTGTCCCAGGCGCCTCCGGCGTTGGCCATGTAGATGGCCAGGAGGAATCCGGTGCTGACGGCCCCGGCCAGGAGCCCCCCAACGGCCACGGGGCCCAGGGCCAGGCCCACGGCTATGGGAACCAGGATGGCGAGGCTGCTGGGCAGGATCATCTTCCTTATGGCCGCCCTCGTGCTGATGGACACGCAGGCCTCGTAGTCGGGCTCCTCCCT
>QMSR01000043.1 GCA_003649695.1 Thermoplasmata archaeon | reverse complement strand
CTCCTCCTCAGCTTTTTTCTCTTCCTCTTTCTTCCTCTCTTCCTCTTCCATCTTAGCTCCAAGTTTAGCTTGCTTATAACACTTCTCTGCCGACCAAGTCGGGTTTTCTTCAGCTAGCTTCTGCATTCTATCTTTATACTCCCAGAAGTCTGGATGTTTAAGCGCTGTCAATTCAATATCTATTCGGGCCAGCGCTAACCCTACTCTTTCTTCTGTTTCATCCAGCTTCCCGCTAATTTCTTCAATTGCACTCTCTAAATCTCCTTTATACTTCTTCTCTACATACTTAATAATGTCTTTTGCAGAAGCTGTGTCGAGGTCAATTTCCTCTTCCTCCTCTTTCCCACTTGGCTCCCCTTTTCCTCTCTCTTTCCACTCTAAGTATTCGTCGCTGAGGAGTTCACTCTCGTATTCCTCCAACTTCGCTTCTAACTGAGACTTCGCCTCGTGCAAACTCTTCACAGTATTTTGCAGCTCTTGTAACTGAGACTGCAACTGCTCCAAGTTTTGCCCTCCTTGACCTTCGCCACCTTGGTTTTGATTGGGTAAGCCTTCGTGCTCTGCCATTTTAAACCTCCTTCTTCTTTAAAAGATTAGCCTTCCACTGTCTATAACCCCTGGTTAAACCTCTCCACAACAAGTTCATATCCGCTCCAACTATATTCCCTTCAAACTCAATCTTTGGGAGTTTCCCCTCATAAAACTCAACCACTATCTTCCCTTTCACTTTCTCTTCCACCTTATTAACAATCTCTGGCACTTCGCACCTCCTTTCTTACATTAACCTCGCCGCTTTCAATCCCCTTTTCTCGCATTCCCTCTTAAGTTGCTTCTTACTTGTGATGTGGATGGGGTAGACGTCCAAGTCTTCGTATGTCCAAGGTGTGAAGAACATAATGTTTCTGGTGCCGAACTTGGAAAAATCAATTTTACACTTGCCTCCACACTTGGGACACTTAGTATTAAGTCTTTCGTCCACCTTTTTAAACTCTTCCCACTCATTTTCACACTCCTCACATTTATAAGCGTAGAGAGGCATTATAACGCACCTCCTATCACTTCAGCATTCCTTTTCGCTCTTTCCTGCAAAACCTCAGGATTTTGAAGAAGACGGGTTTGGAGTTGAGCGAATTGTCCGAAAGGCATTGGTTGAAGTTGGGTTTCTTGAGCTGGAGGTAGAAGTTTTAAGGCGTCTACCCACTCAAACTCCCTGAGAAGCATTCTTAAGAGGTAGTCGACATTTGCACGGGGGTGTTTACCGATAGCTTGAATTATTTGGACAATTTCTCTTTTCTTTAAGGCTTTAGTAATTGGTGTCATACTTTCAACATCCACTCTATAATTATATTCCCCCACAATATCTCTCTTAGTGAACTCAACCCAATACTTAGCAGCGTCATAACCAACTACTTCGGCTACTCTTTTGTCGTCCCATCTGTCAAAAATTATCTGGTTTATCTTCCTTATCACTTTCACCAACGCATCCGCTACTATATCCCTTCTTTCATCCATTCTTAATTGATGAGCGAGCTGAACAATTTGGGCTTCAGTCGCAGTTTTCCTCCCTCCTACAACCTCTCCCGCTTGCATTTTACCTATCCCCATTATCTCTCTAACATCACTTCTTATCACTTCAACCCATTGAACTAAGTCGGGAGGGATGTGGGGTTGGAGCATTTGGACTACTTGGTTGGGAATTCCCTTTACGAAAGCTACAGGACCAACCGTCTCTTTCAACATCTTATCCACCTCATCCGTCGACATCCCACCTTCTTGCACTAAAAACTTCACTAGTGCCAACCTCCTATGAAGCATTGCTTGGGTTCTAGCTTCATTCATCTCGAGTTGTTGAGGTTCGATTATTTGGACGTCGCTTGCTCCCCAGAAGTATTCACTATCTTCATTGAAGGTAAAACTCACAAAGGGTAAACCTTCTATTTGTAAGATGTCTTCTTCATCTCTTAACCATTTATCGTAACCAGGAACAAAGACTTTAATTCTACCTTCCCTTAAGTCTCTAATCTCGTGTAACTCCACCAAATCAACCTCTTTACTTAGTTCTCGGTAGAAGTCTGCTCGCTGGGGGTCTTTGTAGAGAAGTTCCATATGAGTGCCTTCTAAATCGCGGGTGTATTTGTATTTAGGGTCTGCTTTGACATCTTCGAGGGGGCGGATGATGATGTGGTCTATCCAAGGACACTCATCGAGGGTTTTAACTCCAAAAGGGACTACGATGTAGTCGGGAAGGACACGGACTGCCCAAGGCATTCCTGGTTTGACGTTGATGTTGTATTCAAGCCTTCTTCCCTTCTTATCTAATTGGGTGTAAGTTACACTTCCCATTCCTATTAAGTCTAAAGTGAAGTCTTTGCTAAATCCGAAGAGGCTGTCGTAGCCAAGTTTAATTATGCCTCTATTGGTGAAGAAGCAGTCGTGGATTGCGGATTTTATTGTGCTTTTTATATCGAGTTCGGATATTAGCCAGTTGTCTAAGCTTTCCACTACTTTCGCACTTATTTCGAGGTTGGGACGTAGACGTGGAGTGATGTTGATAAAGGGGTTTCGGAAGTAGACGTTGGGAACTAAAACTCTTAGCATTGTGTAGACGAGGTTGTAAGGGAGTATACCATCACTACTTGAGTCGTAGCCAGGGAAAATTCCCCTTGCGTAGTTGCGATAACTATGCCACCTTTTACTCCACCCATATTTCTCGCGATACCTAATTCCCTGTTCAACCAACGCTCTCCACTTCTCAATTTCTGCTCTCACTTTCCACTCCTCTTTAAAGCTTTCGCTAAGTAACCACCTCTTTGCCTCTTTCTAACTTTTGCCCAGTAAACCGCAGCAGCAACTCTTCTCCCTGCTTCTTTACTCCCATACCTTTTAGCCGCTTTCCTTGCTATCTCCTCAAACTTTCCTGTCCTATAAGTTCTTCCCAACCTCTTTACCGCAACTACTCCTCTTCTTCCTCTTGGTTTTAACTTCCTTAAACTTCCCATCATTTCCCCCTTTTTAAAAGTCTTGCTAAGTAACCTCTCTTCTTTAAACCCGTCCCTCTCGGTGGGAGCTTACTCGTCCCGTGAAGGAGACGGTGCGTTGCCCTTCTCTCGGCTTCTGTTTTTGGTCTTCCTCTTCTTGGTCTCCCTCCTACTCCAATTCCACTTTTTGTTAAGTGATGAACTTCGCCTGCCACGGGTTTACCTCCTCCTTTTGGGTAGCAGATGTGGATGTAGACATCAGGACGAGGTTTAATCGTCCTCACCCTTCCACCCTCTTTAACACACTTCAAAAAGCTAGCTGGCATTTAGCACCTCCTCCACTACCACCACTTCTTCACCTTTTAAGTTGTTTCGATACAAGTCGTCGGCTGCTCTAAAAGCAAAACTAACCTCTTCCACAAAGTCGCAACCTATACACATCTTCTTATCTCCCACGGTAAACTCTACATATCCACATTTTGCTACAATCTTAAACTTTTTCCCTTTCATTTTTAACCTCTTCCGTTTTCTCTACCATTTCGTAGAAGAAGCCCTCTTCAGGGAGAACTTCCTCTAACTTCTTCTTTAACATCTCTAAATACCTCTCTATAAACTCTTCCTTCTTTACTATTGACATCTTATCTTAAATGTTTTGCATTAACTCATCTCCTACCGCGTATGCATATATCGTTCCTGAAGTGTAGCTACTCACCTTCACCTTCAACCATTTTAACTTCATACTAATCTCAACAAGGCTATCAGAGGTGATGTCGCTTCCTATTTGAACTTCATCTGTGTTATTAGCTGGTTGGGATGGTGCACAACTCCCCCGAATTTGGCAGGTTGCGCTTGTTATCCCTTTGATATGCACCGTTATTCTTCTCCAAGGTGAGACATCTACCCATTCACCATTGGTTTGGGATGTTACACCATCGAGAAGTGTATACTCCCTACATCCTTTAACTCCTCTTAAAGTTGGCATTTAAACCTCCTTTTAGTAATTTCAAAAATTGAAATTACCACCTAACTGCTTCTGAAACGGGTAATTAAACCCTGCCATCACACCTCTCCTCACACTCTTCCTAATCTCTTCCAACTTCCAACTCATCCTGAATTCCTTAGGAATTCTATTCCTTTCTTCCTTCCTCTCATACTCCACATTCAAACTTCTATCTATCTGCCAACTCAACGCATCAACCAAATCATCGTGACTTCCATAAGGAAAACTAAACAACTCCTCTTCCAACTCCCGCATCCCTCTTTTCAACCTTATCACTCCATTCTCAAAAAGCGGTGCAAGCCTCAACTTAATCCTCGCCTCTTTCGCAATCAACTTCGCCTTCACCGCCTCAATAATAAACCACTTCCCTCTCCTCCTCATCTCATCTCTAAACGCACTCTCAAGGTGAGCATACTTATTCACCTCCACCCTAATCTTCACCGCCCCATCTATCTCAGCCACCTCAAACGCCCTCTTAATCAACTCCGCATCACTCAACCTCTCCCTTCTATACCTCCTCACAAACAACCCCTTCTTCGTATGCTTCACACTAACAATCGCACTGAAATCTCCTAAAGATTTCTTCGAAGAGGGAGGGTCAGCAGGGTCGATAGTAACCACAACATCTCCTTCCTCAGGCAACTCTTCCTCCTCATAATACCTAATCCACTCAGGCTTAAACGTCATAAACTCTCTCGCCTTCGGTTTATTAAGATAAAGCGCCGAAAACATATACGTCCCCATACTCATCCTAATCCCTTCCAACCTCTCCAAACTAAACCTCTTATACGTCGGCTTTCCCTCCACCAACGCAGGTCTATCAAACACCACACACTTCTCATTCTCCAAAATCCAATTTATATGGTCGTAATCACACCATCTCGTCCCTACCACTAACCTCTCATCATCACTATTTATCAACAACGGGATAGTCAATTTATGAAAACCAACCGCCTTCTCAATATCATCCCTACTCGGCATCGCCTCCTGCCCAGTCAAATCATCTTTCTTCGGCGCCACCGTATCATCCTCAACAATCAAGTTATAGTGCCGTCTAATAATATTCGCCCCCACACCAGCCGCCTCAAAAGTCCCTTCAGGATAATCCTCCTCCCTATTCAAACACGCACACCTATCACTCCACCTCACCTTATTAAACTTCGGTATCACCTCAGGAAACAAAGCCTGATAAAACTTATTACTCTCCACCATCGTCCTAATCGAATGAACCGTCTTCTCCGCATTAGGGGAAGTATTCGAAGTAATCAAACACCTAATCTTCGGCTCTCTCGTTGCTCTCCACAACGGATATAACTTCCCCGCAATAGTAGTCTTAATAAAAGTCCTAGGCAAAATAACCACCTTCACCACCCCTTCTCCCACCTTTTGCTGAAGAAACTCACAAAGCTCCCTATGAAGTCCAACATCAAAATAATCGGGGTCGGTAAAAGTCTGAGCAAAAAACCAAAACCACTTCAAACAAAACTCCCTCAACTTATTCAACTCACTCTTACTCAGTATCTCCATCTTCCTTCAACACCTTTCCAAGCGTCTTCAACGCCTCAATCAACCCAGGAGTAGGATGAACATACAAATCCGTCTCTCCTTTCTCCTCCTTCACCAACCCGCTTCTATCAAGTATTTCCTTCGCTGCACTCACTCTCACACTCCCACTCCTATCGCTCAAACAATCCTCTAACGCTTCTACCGCCTTCTCACTCAACCTCTTCAACCTTTCCCTCACTAAATCTATATGTATCTTCTCTCCTTCCGCCTCCACAAACTTCCCTTCAATCTCTTTCCTCATCTTCTCCATCTCCTCTTGAAACAACGGACTATTCACAATCAAACTCGCCCTTCCTTCACTATACCCCAACTCCTGACAAGCCTCTTTCAAAGTCATCCCCGCAAGCAACCTCCTCATCAACGCCCTATGCCTACTACTCAACTTCTTCGGCATCAACTTCTCCGTATTTTCACTATACCTTTTTCCTTCCACCTCTCTTCACCCCTTTAACCTCTAAAACCAACACCTCACAATTAGGAAACCTATTCTCCAACATCTCCCCACAAACTCTCGCATCCATCAAGTCCTTCGCAACCATCATCTCCAAAACCTTCTTATAAGCTGTCGCAACCACCAAAAACATCCTATTAAAAATAAAACCCACTTCCTACTCTGCACCCGCTTTCAAGTTGAGAGTAGAAAAGTGGGCTTCCTACTTCAGGATTGCCGATTTCTTGTCAGAAATCTAAGTTACCGCCTCACACTCCCTCTTCTTCCCCCTCACACACCACTCAATATGAACACTCTGGGGAGTGCCTTCACAAAAATTTATAATTAACTTCCCGTGAAACCTCCTCTCCTTCAACCTCTCCAAAAACCTATACCCCCTAAACCTCTCAATAAAATCATCTGTCCAATCCATAATTTTAATCTTTTAAATTTAAAAATTTGAAATTATAATTTTTCAAAAAACTCTAATGCTCCAATTCCAATAAAATTATATCACAAAATTTTGGTTTGTCAAGGATTTTCTAATTTTTCTGTAAAAAATTTTTCTGAAGGGAAAAGGAAAAATTTTGGGAAAATTTTGGGAAAAATTTTGGGAAAAATTTGGGAGATAGGGGTTGTTCTTTCTTAAAGGGCGTGGGGGGTTGGCGGGGTCGGCGTCGGTTCTGGCTCTGGCTAAGGATAAAAAATATCCTCTGGCGTTTAAACCAGAGGATATTTTAAGAAAAGTGAAAAAGTTTAAGCTTGCTCTACCATAACTGTGTCCTCACTATCAATACTAATAGACAACTTGCAATCTTTAGGAATGTAAATTTTGTACTCTGTATCATCCCACAATACCACAATGTAAACACCTCCTTTGTCGGCTTCTATGCCGACAACATTAGCTATTAACATCTTTACCACCTCCTCTCTTTTTGACTTTCAGTCCAATTATACTATAAGTTCAAAATCTTGTCAAGTTATTTTTTCAAAAATTATAATTTTAATTCAAAGTCTTGGCTAAAATCGGACAAGTTATGGACGTTTAGGGAGGCGTTATGTTTGTAAATCCTTGAAAGTCAAGACTTTTATGGAATTATGGAGTTATGGAGTATGGTTATCCCCCCCCCCTCCCCCTGGCTCTCTATATCTCTATATATTTTTTATTTATTTTTTTTTTAATATATAGATATATATAGAGAGAAAGGCAAAGCCAAAGGCATAAGCCATAACTCCATAACTCCATAACTTTCCTAACTCCTTGATTTTCAAAAACTTATCTTCATAACACCTCCATAACTTTCTCCCTAACTTCTCTTAATCCCTTGTATTTCAAAGAGTTATATTCCATAACTCTTCCTCCTTGGTTTG
>QMSR01000042.1 GCA_003649695.1 Thermoplasmata archaeon | reverse complement strand
GGGATCCTGTGCAGGTTCATGAGGTCCGCCCCTATGAGCACTCCCAGCGTGCCTGAGACGTAGGCGATGATCGGGGCGTACCGGAAGTTCAGGAGGGCCGCTGTGAGGGCCGCGGTGATCGGGGGGACGAAGGCAGGCATCGCGATGCCCAGGCCGGGCACGGGCCTCGCGAGCAGCTTCGATATCGCCGTCACCACGGCCAGGGCGAGGAGGATCTGCCCGAGGAGCACGTACTGCCCGTGGGCGACGACCCTGTAGAGGAGGTAGGAGCTCAGGAGGACCGGTATCACCGCACCCCCGACGTTGACCGCTATCACAGTTTCTGAGACCTCCTCCACGTACGGGATCACGTACCTTATCCCCATGAAGCTCACGACCCTCGTCCTCACGATGGGCCTCCTGGAGACGACCCTCTTGATCGGGATGTTGATCATGCTCCCGGCCAGGGAGAGGGCGTAGATCGGGAGCCCGAGGTAGGGGCTGAGCCCCATCTTCGCGAAGGCTATGGCCATTGAGTGCCCGAAGAAGAGCGTCATGAAGAAGAACATCATGAGGTAGGTCAGCAGGAAGGCTCCGTGCGCCGGGGGGTGCAGGTACCTGTCCAACTCCCACCCCCATGCCCGCAAAGATAAAAATTGCCTTCGGTCGCTAACCCACCGTGAGGAGGGAGGAGCTGGCGAGGCTCATCGAGCACACGAACCTGAGGCCCGACGCGACGGAGGCGGACATTAGGAGGCTCGCGGAGGAGGCGAAGGAGTACGGCTTCAGGGCCGTCGTGGTGAACCCCTCCAGGATTCCCCTCGCCAGGGACCTGGTCGAGGGCACGGGGATCCTCGTCGTAACCGTCATAGGGTTCCCTCTTGGTGCGACCACGACGGAGGCAAAGGTCTTCGAGGCCGAGAACTCCATCCAGCTCGGGGCCGACGAGCTGGACATGGTCATGAACGTGGGGCTCTTCAAGGACGGCAGGGAGAGGGAGTTCCGGATGGACATCTCAAGGGTCGTCTCCAAGGCCTCCGAGTACGGAGTGCCGGTCAAGGTCATCCTCGAGACCGGCCTCCTCACGGAGGAGGAGATCTTCAGGGCCTCCAGGATCGCGGTGGAGGAGGGTGCGGCCTTCGTCAAGACCTGCACCGGCTTCGGCCCAAGGGGGGCGACCGTGGAGGACGTCAGGATCATGAAGAGGGCAGTCGGGGACAGGGCGGGGATCAAGGCCGCCGGCGGGATCAGGGACGCCAAGACGGCCATAGCCATGATCGAGGCGGGGGCGACCAGGATCGGGGCCAGCAGGAGCGTCAGGATATTGGAGACCCTGGAATGAGGCTGAAGTACTTCGGTACCGCCGGCATCAGGGGCTTCACCAACAGGGAGATCACCGTCGCCCTCGCCAGGCGGGTGGGCCTGGCCCTGGGGGCCCTCTACGGGGAGGTCCTGATCTCCAGGGACACCAGGAAGGGCTCCAGGATGGTGAAGGACGCTCTGGCCTCCGGGATCGCGGAGGCCGGGGGGACCGCGTACGACATAGACGTCGCCACCCTCCCCATGACCGCCTCCGCGGCCGTCGACATGGGGGTCCACGCAGTCGCGGTGACGGGATCCCACACCCCGCCCGAGATTGAGGGCATCGTGGTCATTGACGAGGGAGGGGCTGACGTCTACTGGGACGAGAGCAGGAGGATAGAGGAGCTCATAGACTCCCCGCCCTCCCCCAAGGGGGGTGGCAGGATCGTCCCCCTGCCGCCTCCCCTGGACGCCTACCTCTCCAGGGTTGAGGGCTTCATAGGGGAGCCCCCCTCGGGCTTCTCGGTGGCCGCCGACGTGGCCGAGGGCTCCCTGTCGAGGTACCTCCAGACCATCATGAACTACTTCGACGTAGGGGTCAGGGACGTGGAGAGCTCCGGCACCGGGCTCCCCTGGAGGCACCCCGAGCCCAGGGGCGACAGGGCGGGGATCCTCGAGGCCGTCATGCAGGGCGCGGACGTGGGGATCCTCACCGACATGGACGCCGATCGCGTTGTCTTCGTGCACCGCGACGGCCCCCTGGACGAGAACTCCGTCGGGGCCTTCTTCGCCTCCCGCTACGCCAGGAGGGGCTCCACCATCGTCACACCCATCAACTCCTCGGGGACCATAGTGGAGGCCGCCTCGAGGCTGGGCCTCAGGATTGTGTGGTGCAGGATCGGGCCACCAGAAATAGCGCACGCCTCCAGGGTGAACGGGGCAGACTTCGCCTACGAGGAGACGGGCAAGTACATGTTCGTCAGGGACGGCTTCCTCTGGGGGGACGCGGTCCTCAGCACCCTCTACATGCTCAAGGTCACGGGCGGGGACCTGGGCATGGTGCACTCGGAGTTCCCGCCCAGGGCTCAGGTAAGGAGGGCCGTCCCCTGCCCCCGGGAGAGGATGCCCTCGGTCATGGCCCGGGTGGGGGAGATCCTGAGGGCCGAGATGGGGGAGAACCAGATCCTGGACGTGGACGGGTACAAGGTCGTCTTCCCTGACGCCTCCTGGCTCCTGATCAGGCCCTCTGGCACCGAGCCCGTGATCAGGGTCTACAGCGAGGGTCCCGACGAGGGCAGGGCCGGGGAGCTCTCGGAACTGGGCATGAGGATCCTCGAAAGGGCCATGAACGAAAATCCATTATAGGGGGTCGGGATATCCAGCACGGTGCGGGGATGGCCCAGCCAGGTAGGGCGTCGGCCTGCTAAGCCGATGGGCTCGCGCCCGCCCGGGTTCAAATCCCGGTCCCCGCGCCACCTCGCCATCCTCGTGGTCCTCCTTCTCCTCCTCCCCCAAGCCTCGGCCTCCGAGAGGGGGCCCATCTACATCGTCGGGAACGGGGACCTGGACGAGGAACACGGAGTGTCCCGGGGCAGCGGCACTCCCTGGGACCCCTACGTCATGGAGAACCTCACCGTGAGGGCGGAGCTCGGGGACGCCGTGACCGTCATCGGCACCACCGCATACCTGGTGGTGAGGAACTGCACGATCGTGGCGGAGGAGGGCACGGGCATCAGGCTCGTGAGCGTGGCCTTCGTGACCCTGGAGAACGTTACCGTCCTGGGTAGGGCGGGGATCCTCATCCAGGACTCTGCCTACGTGCATCTACACAACATCTCCGTCTCCGCCGAGGGCATCTCGCTCTTCATCCTGGACTCCTCGAGGATCCTCGCCTCCGGCCTCTCCCTCGGGGGCGGCCTGGCCAGGATCTCCCTGTCCAGGGACGTCCTGGTCTCGGGACTCGACAACGACGGGAAAACGATCCTGGACTACGCGGAAAACGTCACCATCGTGGACGCCGCGATACCCAACCTCATCGCCTACCACGCAGGGACGGTCTCCGTCCAGGACTCCCTCATCGGGAACCTCTCCTCGACCTCCACGGGGATCCTCGTCTCCGACTCCACCTTGGAAATCGTCGACCTCCTGGACGCCAGGGGGGTTCTGAAGGCGACCAGCTTTCGGAGCCTGAGGGCCGAGGGCTCCCATTTGTTGATAGGGAACGCCTCCGTCTCGGGCCTGATAAACGCCTCCTGGTCCGAGCTCTCGGTCCAGGATGCCCTCCTCCTGAACGCGACCCTGTACGCGGAGGAGTCCTCCCTCCTGGTGTCCAACGTCTCGATCTCCTCGGCCCTGGTGACGGCCTCCAGCCCCAGGGAGGTCGTGCTGGAGGACTCGAGGATCGGGGACTCCGAAATTGAGGTGCTCTCCTGCAGGTACCTGCGCATGGAGAACCTCAGCGTCTCCCACACCGCCATCTCCATGGTGGAGACCACGGACGCCCTCCTCCTGGGGCTCCGGGCGGAGTCCCTAGAGCTCTCGGTCGTGCGGAGTTACAACGTCAGCCTGTTGGACCTGGCGGGGAGCGCGATCGTCGGGAGCAGGGACTCCACCTGGGTCTACGTGGAGAACGCGTCCGTAGAGGGTAAGCTGGCGCTCGGGGGGAGCTACTTCTGGCTGATGAACTCCTCGGTCGTCTCCCACGATGCCGCACTGCAGGCGAATGTGAACCACTTCAACCTCACCGGATGCTACCTCGGCTCGGATTCCACCTATGCCCTGCTGGTCGAGGGCAGGGACGTGAGGATCGCTGACAACGCCCTCGTCGCCCCGAAGGGCGTTGTTATCTCCGCCTACGGGGGGGTCGTCTCGGGAAACCTCATCTCCAGCAGCCTAGTGGTTAATTCCTTCGACCTGGAGATCGCTGACAACGTGATCGACGCCAGGGGGACCCTCTATCTCAGGGGCGAGATTTCCTTCCACGGGAATACCGTGATAGGGCCCCCGCAGTATCTGAGCCTCAGCGGCAACATCAGGCTGACCGACGGGACCGGGAACTACTGGTCATGGGCGCCTCACGTGGACGAGGACGGCGACGGCATCCTGGACGTGCCGTTCCGGGTGTCGGGGTACGAGGACGAAGCCCCCCTCGCGGACCCGGGTCCCGCGGGCACCCCAATGCGCGTGGTACACTCGGGTCTCCACTTCCAGGTCCTAGGCAACTACACCCTGATTTGGCTCAGGCCCTGGGGGGTCCTGTCCAGGGGTGGGAGGGCCCTCCCGGGTCCCGCCCTGCTCGAGGGCTGGTCGCCGGATGGCTCCTTCACTGAGAGGTCTGTCGTCCTGGAGGAGTTGCCCTCGCCCTTGTGGATCCTGACCTGGGCGGCTCCCGCCCTGGGCGCCTGGCTCAGGTTGTTGAGATCCTGGGTGCGAGGAGGAACCTCGCGGTACCGGCCCCGCGGCAGACGGTGAACTCCATCTCCATTGGGTGGTCCGTTTTGATCTTGAGCGTTACCCTGTCCGCCGAGGATGCGGCCTTCATGACCGCCATGATGTATTCGATCGTGTACATAGCCCTGGCCTCCTCCTGGACGTCGATGTACGGCAGCTGGTCCTCGGTGAGGGTGAGCTCCACCTCCTCCATCTCGCCCTCCCCCGAGGCGTAGAGCCTCAGCTGCCCCGGTTTCATCTCTATCACGATGTGGTCCGAGATGTCGTCGGCGTAGTTCAGGAACTTCATGAACTCCTCCCTGAAGAGCTCGGCCTTTGCGGTGAACTCGAAGACGGGGGCCTTGGGGGTCTTGACCTCCTCGGCCCCTAGGAGCCTTATCCTCCTCTTCACGTTCCCCACGGCGAACTCTATCATCGTCGGATCCGGGACCGAGATCTCAATGATGTCCGAGGCCCTGGCCCCCTTCAGGACCTCCTTCACCTTGTCCAGGCTGATGCCCAGCTCAGCCTTTTCCTCGGCGAAGTCGAAGTCCTGGAAGGCACTGGGCGGGAGCTCCAGCATGATCATGGCAATCCTGCTCACGTCCATGGCCCTGGTCCTTATCCCCTCCCTGGTGACCTCGAAATTGGCCTCGTCCACCAGGGCCAGGAGCGTGTTCACGACCTCCTTAAGATCCCTAGCCTCGATCCTGGCCTTCAGCATCCTCGATCACTGCCTTAAAAATGGGTGTCTCCCTTTTCAAGATTCTCCTCTCTGAAGGAGAGCTCGAACCCAGCCGAGCCCAGGGGCTTGGTGGCGTCGATCCCCACCTTGCAGGTCTCGTGCCCGGGCCCCGAGCTCGGGTCCAGCGACGAGCCCCTCTCCCTGAACATAATGGAATCCCTGTCGAACTGCACCCTCGTCGCTATGGCCCACTCCAGGGCCCTGGGGTCCGACACGTCTATGTCCTCGTCCACGACGATTGCGTGCTTCAGGGACCTATGGGCCCTGAAGGCGATCTCGAGGGCCCTCCTCCCGTCGTCCTCCCTCCTCTTCCTGATGGATATCGCGCAGTGGAGCCAGCCGCAGCCGCCCTCGGTGAGCTCCACGTCCACCACCTCTATCCCCGCCTCCCTGAGGGACCCCCAGATGTAGGAGGCCCTGGGCAGGCCCATGAGGACTTTGTGCTCGGGGCCGCCCGGCAGGATAAGGTAGAGCTCCTTTTCCGCGATGAGGATCCTCTCCACCTCCACCACCGGCTGCTCCCTCACCCTGTCGTAGGTCCAGGTGAGGTCCAGGAAGGGCCCCTCCCTGGCCAGCTCCCCGGTCGTCCTGGCCACCATGATGATGGGGCTGGAGACCGGTGCCGGGAGGCCCTCCACCTCCGCAACGGGCTCGGGCCTCCGCAGGGCAGCCATGGACAGCGCGTGCGCGACCGAGAGCTCCGAGACCCCCCAGGGCACCGAGGTGGCCGCCGCCAGCATGAGGGGCAGGGAGCCCCCGACCGCGATGAGCATGCGACCTCCTCCCTCCTGCAGGATCCTGTGGAGGTGCCTCCCCTCGACGACCCTCATGGCGGCCCTGCTACCCCCAAGGAGCATCATCCTGTGGTAGGAGGCGTTCACGTGCCCGTCCCGGGACCTGGCGATTACGATGGCGGAGGTCAGGTACCTGCCCCCGTCCCCCTTGAAGAACTTGGGGATGGGGAGACTCTCCAGAGCGTCCCCCGCGAGCTCCTCCTTCCAGGGGCCCTCCGCCCTAGGGGGCTCCCTCGGCCCCCTCGCGGCTCCCCAGAGGAGGGACAGGGGGTCCCCTCCTAGGGCCCTGGAAACCGATGCCTTGTCGTGCCAGAGGTTCCCGTAGAGGGTCCACCCCCCGACCCTGACGCACACCGGCCTGTGCCGATTACGGAAGAGGATGCGGGGCACGTCCCGGAGGCCCGCTTCGAGGCTCAGGACCTCCCCCGCGGCCCCGGCCCAGTCAGCGAGCAAGCTCCCACCGATTCCCCCTTCTCCTCGCAATGCCCCTCTCCTCGAGGTCCAGGAGGACCTCCTTTATGAGGGATGCCTTGACGTCTATGTAGAAGCTCTCCCTCATCACGGCCTTTATGTCCTTGATCGTGTGCGCAACCTTCAGGGCCCTCGAGATCAGGTTCCTCAGGTCCTCGTATAGGTTCCAGGGGAAGATGAACCAGGTCCACTGCTCGGCGGGCACGAGGACGGAGTAGTAGTCCGGGACGAACTTGGAGTGGGAGATGTGGAGCATGGTGGCGGTCCTGACCTCCTCCGGGCCCAGGGAGGAGACGTGCTCGTAGGCGAGCCTGAGGCTCTGACCCGTGTCGGTGATGTCGTCCACCAGGAGCACCTTCCTCCCCTTGACGTCCGCCCCCAGGGTCTGGGTCAGCCTCGCCCTCCCGTCGGGCGTGGCCGTGATGCCCCAGTGCTCCGTCTTCACGGCGTAGAGGTCCTTGATGAGGAGGTAGTCGGAGAGGAGCCTCGCCGGGACCAGGCCACCCCTGGCGAGGCCCACGATGACGTCGGGCCTGTAGCCGCTAGCCTTCACCTTCAGGGCCACGTCCTTGGTCCAACGCTCGATATCCTGCCAGGAGACCAGCTCGCACCTGACCTTCTCGAGCTGAGACAGCTTCACACTCATGCTGTTCCCTTTGAAGGAATATGGCTGCTCCAATTATTAAGTTCTCATAGGAGCCTGCTCCTGGGCGGGACGTAGCCCGTGACGACCGC
>QMSR01000041.1 GCA_003649695.1 Thermoplasmata archaeon | reverse complement strand
GACCTCCACAACGGGCCTTCCGGGCGGGAGAGTGATCTCCTTGACGGTCTCGTTGCCGTCCACGGATATCACGACGGTCACGTCAATCGTGACGCTACCCGCGTTCACCAGGAGGAGGTTTTTCTTCCCCAAGATGGCGTAGGCCGGGAAGCCGAGGAGCTTTCCGTTAACCCATATCTGGTTGAAGTATGCCTGAGCCTGCTGCGCGAGGCGGGTGTCGTTGACAACCAAGGTAAAGCTAACTGTGTCGTCGTAAAAGTAGCTCTTCGCAAGATTCGTGTCCCCCACGAAGACCGTGCGCCCGTCCACGATGGCCAGCTTCGTGTGCGTGATCACCTGCTGGGACTCCCTAACGCTTACGTTACCTCCTCTCAGGACCTCCGCGGTCCTGGAGTTCGTCCTCCTCCCATCGAGGTACACCCTGACATCCAGCCCTGCGGCGGAGGCGTTGATGAGCTCCTCCACCATGGAATCGGTCGGCGGGAAGTCGCCGTAGTACTTGAAAGTATAGTACATCATGGATATGTTGCTGCGGGCGTCCCGGATCGCATTCAGCAGGACCTTAGGAAGGTCCACCCCCTGGACGACCATGACGCTGCCGAGGTACGAGGTGTGGTCCGCGTCCAAAACCCCGTCCTCCCACAGGTCTGCGAACACCCCCTCCATCACGGATGCTACGCTTTCGTTCTCCACCAAGATGCTCAGTTCGTTGTTGAGGGCCAGGGCATACGGGGAGATGTTGTGGCTGCCTATGAGCAGGATCCTCCCGTCCACAATCATGAACTTGGCGTGCACGAAGCCTCCGCCGTCGTAACGGACGGAGACCCCAGCAGCCTTGAGCCTCGAATAGGCTGAGGAGGACTCCTCCGAGAGATCACCCTCCAGGACCACGGATACGGAGATACCCCTCTCCCTGGCCTCTATGAGGGCGTCTACCAGGCGGGACGCGTCCCCGTCGTCCCTCATGTACATGTAGACGCAGTGGATGCTCTTGGTGGCGTTCTCAATGAGCGAGAGGGCTATGGGGAGATACGCCCTATTCGGGACCAAGTAGAGGTCGCCGATGGTCGGCCTGAGCGGGGGGCTCCTGGGTGTGTTCATGTAAAGTGCCGCGACTACCGAGGCCAGCACGAGAGCAATCGTAAGCACGCGCTTCACCAGCCTACTCATAGCGTTCTCACCGACGTGAGGGCTTTCCGAATCAATTCCGACCCATCATATAAGGACAGTACCCTGTCCATGGCCCTGTCGCTGGCCCTCGTGACCACGGCCTTTGGCAGGTAGGGGCAGGGCGGGTGTTCCTCCGCCAGGTACCTCTCCATGATCGACCACCCCCTGGCGAGCCTCTCGATGTCCGCCTTGTCCATCCCGAGCAAGGGGCGCAGTACGGGAAGCCTCAATCCCCTGCTCGCCTGAACCAGGTTCTTCAGAGTCTGGGAGGCAACCTGCCCGAGGGAGTCTCCGGTTGCGAGGGCCTCGTATCCCTCCCTCAGCGCCAGGGTCTCCGCTATCCTGAGCATGAAGTATTTGCACAAGACGCAAGTCCACTCAGTTCTCCCATGCGCCCTGAGCTTGGAGACAACGTCCTCCATGTAGGACGAGTGAGGGATGGCGTACATCCTCGCACCGCCGAGCAGGTCCTTGAGGTAGAGGGGAGGTGGGCCGTGCCCCAGGAAGTGGAGTAGATCCACCTCATGCCCTTCCCTCCTGAGGATGAGGGCGGCCACCGGGGAGTCCATGCCACCCGAGACTAGCGCGAGGATCCTCATCTCCGCCTGTACCTCAGCTCGAACTCCCTGATGTCCTTAGGGGCCTTGAGGGATCTGAGGATCCCCATGAGCACGTTCTCCATGAGCTCGTGGACGAAGGGGCCTAGGTAGACCGGCTGTCCGTTGACGGTGAGGGAGAGCGTTGCCCCGGGGTTGTGGTACTTGCACTCCGATACCTTCCTACCCCTCTCTATGACCGCCCTGGCGAAGGCCTCGCAGTTGTCCTCCCCGCACTCCCCGCAGTCTAGGTGGGGCAGGATGTCGTAGACCCTCTTCTTCAGGATCTCCCTCTCCACTAGGCGGAAGACGGCCTCGTCATCGCCATCGTAGACCAGGGTAGGATTCCCCCTCTCGTCGCCCGGCATGGCGACCGAGGGGACTCCTTCCAGGAAGCCCTCAACGATGATGAGGTCCGGCCTCATCTCCCTCCGCAGGTCCTCTATGAACCTCATTAGGTCCCCCTCGTTTCTCCTGATGAGGACCCACTCGCGCTTTGAGGCGGCGGCGACGGCCCAAGCCCTCTCGAAGAGTCTATGGGTGTCCTTGCCCGGGGTGTCCAGGGACTCTTGGTGCGTCTTCTTCAAGACCAAAATCCTCCACTTACCGAACCTTTCGAGGATCCTCTCTATTAGGCCGGTCTTCCCCGAGGAATGGGGGCCGTAGATCGAGATGACTCCCAGCATCTTTGAGTTGAATCTGCGAACAACGTTTAATGTTTGAGTGCCCTCTTGAGGAGCCTCTCGGTGACCGCTAGGGCCGCGTTTATGATGGCCTCGGCGTCGCCCACACAGGTGAGGCCCGCGGCCCCCGCGTGCCCGCCGGAGCTGCAGTCCATGTCCCTGGCGACCCTCTCCAGGACCTCGGTAGCCGTAACCCCCAGGTCGAGGATCCTCCTCGAGAACCTGGCCGAGAGCCTGACCTCTCCCCCCTTCCTCTGGGATGCCACGAAGGCTGCGTCCGCCCCCAGCAGGAGGAGGGCCCTGGCGGCGTGGGACTCGTTGGAGGGCACTATGGTTCCCGCTATGACCATGTCGGAGACGGTCCTGAACCTGAGGTTCTGGAGGGCCTTCATGACGGAGATCTTCCTGGCGAAGTCCAGCTCCTCCTCAACGAGCCTGAAGACGTCCAGGAGCTGGATATTGAACTTCTCCATGAGCTCCCCTACCTCCCTCACCACCCAAGGATCTGCGTGCCTGAGGGAGGCCGTGTCGTAAACAATCGAGGCCAGCAGGAGGAGGGCCTCCTCCCGGTCCCTCGGTCCCCCGAAGATTTTCGAGACGAGCCACCCGGTGGAGGGCGCATCTGGATCGACGAACTCCAAGATTGCATCCTCGAAACCGTCCCTGGAAACGTGGTGATCTAGGCAGGCGTGTACCCTCACCCCGCTGCAGGGCCCGAGCTGGTTCCTCGAACCCGTGTCCACCACGATCACGAAGCAGCCTTCGGGACAGCTCTCGGTCTCGACGTCGATCCTGAAGTGCTGAACAAGCCTCCTCGCACTCTTGGCGACGCCCCCAGGTGAGAATATCCTCCCCCTGCCGAGGAAGCGCCTCAGAAGCTCCGCCGCCGCGATGGCGTCAGGATCCGCATTGGCGTGTGTGAGGATGCAAATATCTCCTTCTACGCCCCTGAGGAGCTCCGCTGGATCAGATCCTTTAACTCCATCTCCAGCTCCTTTGCCCTTTTCTCCAGGTTCTCCAACTGCTTCTGAACCGTGTTCAGCCTCAGTTCCAGGAGCTCCCTCTCCTCCTTCAGGTCCTCCACCAGCTTCTTCGGGTCCTCCACCCTGACCATGATGCCCCCAACTATCCTGTAGACCTCTTTCCCCTCTCCCAGACCCTCCAGCTCCTTGACCGTCAGGTCCAGCTCCCTCATCTTCTGCTCCAGCTGCAGCTTCTGGAGCTGCCAGTTTGAGAGCTCCTGTCTCAGCTTCTCCATCGCCACCAGCTTCTCCCTCAGCTTGTCCTGAACTGCCAACATTCAGCACCTCCCTGACCCTAAGGGCCATGCCTATCCATCTCGCAACGGAGTTCAGCACGGCCCTCAGGGAGTTAAGGTCCTTGGCATTTATCACTATTTCCAGGAGATCGCCCTTAAGGCGGGTCTCTAGGTGCGCCCTCTCCCACTCCACCGCCATCTCGGGGCCCAGGATCCTGAGGATGTCCCCGTCTGCCCCTCTTATCCTGAGTATCGCCCTCATACCGGCAGCGTCATCTGCATGGTGGTCCTGTCCCTGAAGAAGGCCCTCAATCTGGGATCGTGCTTGACCAGGTCCCAGAACGTTATGACGGGCTTGTCGATCCCCAGCTTCTTCTTGAGCTCGGGTGAGGCGGAGGCGAAGTTGGGGCAGAGGGTGCAGGGCCTGGGCTCCGAGGCGAGGAAGTAACACATTCCCTTTCGGTGAAACATGCAGTACTTCGTGATGCTGGTCTTCATTCCAACTTAAATCTTCTCCAGCTCTAAAAGGGCCCCCGCCTCGATCATCCAGAGCTCCGGGTCCTCCCCGGGCGGGACGCCGAAGAGGGTGCGGTCGAAGTGGCCGCCAATGAGCTCCTCGCGCAGCTCCCATCCCTCTGGGGGTCTCTCCGCAACCAGCACGATGCCCGGGTCACCCTCTGAGACTGCGGCCAGCTCGAGGGCCCTCCCTATGTTCCTCGTCCCCGTAAGGTAGAGGAGGGCCTCCATGTGCACGGTCTTAGCTATGTTGGTCCGAGCCTCGAAGGACCTTACGGCCCTGCGCAGGGAGAGGAGGGCGTGCCTCGGTCCCGCGACGGCCCTGGGACTCGCAACCAAAAAGGGATCCTCGTACCTGGCCAGGATCTCCTTCGCGGCTCCGACCACGTCCCCGGGGGGTACGAGGCCGAAGACCCTCAAGACGGTGCAGGCCTCCCCAGGTCCAGGTCCACGTGCAGCGACTTCATGATCCTTCTCATGAGGCTCTCCTTCCTGGGGGTGGAGACGAGGGAGTGTTCGAGGACGTCCCAGATGGTCTCCGCGGGGACGATCTCGATCCTACCCTCCATGTCCTTCCCGAGGACCAGGTCCTTCAGGTTGTCCTTGGGTATTATCACCTTCCTGAAACCGGCCTCTATGGCGGCCTCCACCTTGGCCGTGACTGCCCCGACGGGAAGCACCCTACCGCGAACGTCTAGGGAGCCCGTCATGGCGACGTCCTGCCGTACCGGAATCTCCTCCAGGGCCGATATCACGGCGGTGGCCACCGAGATGGAGGCGGAGTCCCCCTCGACCCCCTCGTAGGTCCCTATGAACTGGATGTGGATGTCGTAGTCGGATATCGCCCTCCCCATGTACTTCTTGACGATGGCTGACACGTTGGTCACGGCCTCCTTCGCGATCTCCCCCAGCTTCCCGGTGGCGATGATCTTTCCGGAATCCTTCTGCATCGCGGGCGTCACTTCCGCCACTATGGGGAGCACGATGCCGGAGTACTGGGCCAGCTCCTGAGAGCCCACGAGCACGGCGAGACCGTTGACGATGCCGACCCTGGCGCCCTCGGTGTAGAAGGTCTTGTAGTCCTTCCTGAACTCTATGATCCTGTCCACGATCTGCTTCTCGAGGCCTCTGCTGAGCCTCCTGGCCCTGATGACGTGCTCCCTGCGCACCACGGGAGACCCCTCGGATTTGGCCAGGTCGCCTGCGGCCCTGACCAGTCCCCCGAGCTCCCTGAGCCTCAGGGTCAGGTACCCCTTCCTGTCGGCCATGCGCTGGGCCTCCTTGATGATCTCGGCCACCGCCTCCATGTCGAAGTGCGGGATCTTCCCGTCCTTCTTCACCTCCTGGGCGACGAAGCGGACGAGCTTCCTCCTGTTCTCGTCGGTGTCCGGCATCATGGTCTTGATGTAGATCTCGTACCCATACCCCTTAATCCTGGACCTCAGGGCCGGGTGCATGTGCCTTATGCTCTCCAGGTTCCCCGCCGCGACCAGGATGAAGTCGCAGGGCACGGGCTCGGTCATGACCATGGCGCCGGCCGAGTGCTCGCTGCGGCCCGAGATCGGGAACTTCTTCTCCTGCATCGCGGTGAGGAGCGCCGTCTGGCTCTCCGGTGACAGGAGATTTATCTCATCGATGAACAAAACGCCCTTGTGGGCCTTGTGTATAGCCCCGGCCTCAACCCTGAGGTGGGGCGGGGTCTCGAGACCCCCGCTCTGGTAGGGGTCGTGCCTGACATCCCCCAACAGGGCGCCAGCGTGGGCCCCAGTGGCGTCCACGAAGGGGGGCCTCTCCCCAGGAAAGTGGGAGACCAGGAGCTTCGGGACCATGTACTTCTCCTCCTGCTTGAACATACTGAGGGCCGTGACCAGAACGACGGCCGCGATGATGGCCATGAACATGGCCGTGAAGTTGCCCTTGAGGATACCCACGTAGAGGCCCATGAGGACCAGGATGAGGGCCGAGAAGAACACCATCTGCCTCCTAGAGGCCTTCTTGGCCTCGGCCTCCCTCCTGTACTTCTCCACTATCTGTTTTCCCCTGCCCGCCGGCACCGTCACTATCCTGGGCCTGTTGGGGTCCTCCTCGTTGTGGAACACCAGGATGTCCTCCAGCTCCTCCCTCGGTAGGAACTCGGTCATGGCCTGCGCGATCATGCTCTTCCCGGTCCCTGGGGGGCCCACGAGGATCAGGTGCCTGTGCTGAAGGGCAGCCTTCTTCGCCAGGTCCACGGCCTCGTCCTGCCCTATGACCTGGTCGATCAGTCTCTCGGGCACCGGTACCTCTGCGGTGGTCCTGTAGGGGAGGCCCTTGACCCACTCGTCCACCTCGGGCAAACTCATACTTCCACGCTTTCCCCCGGTCTGAGTATATAAACTTTGATGCCCAGGGGCTCCAGGAGCCTCTCCAGCTCCCTTGGATCGGCCCTGATCACGTCGAAGGTGTTGTAGTGCATGGGTATGACGGCCTTGACCCCGAGGAGCTCTGCGGCCTTGGCCGCCTGCCTCACGTCCATGGTGTAGAAGCCCCCTATGGGGAGCAGCGCGACCTCGGGGCGGTAGTACTCCCCGATCAGCTTCATGCCGTAGAAGAGGCCCGTGTCACCGGCGTGGTAGACCTTGTTGTCGATGACGAAGCCCGCTGGGCAGCCGCCGGGGAGCCACCTCCCGCCCTCCATGATGGTGGAGCTGTGGGTCGCGGGAACCATGGCCACGCGGAAGCCAGCGACCTCGACCTCGCCCCCCATGTTGATGCCCATCGTGTTCGCTCCCTTGCCCGCGAGGTACTGTGCAATCTCGAAGATGGCGATTACGGGCGCCCCGGTCCTCTTGGAGATCTCCAGAGCGTCTCCCAGGTGGTCCCCGTGGGCGTGGGTGACCGCGATGGCGTCTGCCCTGATCTCCGAGACACCCTTGGGTGCAGCGGGGTTGCCGGTGATGAAGGGGTCTATCAGGAGGACCTTTCCATCCTTCTCGAGCTCGAAGGCCGAGTGACCGAGCCAGGTAATCCTCATCTCAGCATCAGAATCCCCTTTCCCTCATTAACCTTTGTGGAAAGTGTCATTAATCCGGCCAGGATGTGGGATCGCAATGCCGGTGGTGGAGCTCAGGGAATGGGAGAGGATTGGCGCCCACTCCCACATCAGGGGCCTGGGGCTGGACGAGAGGGGGAAGGCCAGGCACGTGGGCGACGGCATGGTCGGGCAGGAGGAGGCCAGGGAGGCGGCCGGCGTGGTCGTCGACATGATCAAGGAGGGTAGGTTCGCCGGCCAGGCCATTCTCATCGCCGGGCCACCG
>QMSR01000040.1 GCA_003649695.1 Thermoplasmata archaeon | reverse complement strand
CAGGGGCCTAGACAGGATCCTGGAGCACGTGGATCAGGTTATGGGGATACTGGACTAGCGCATGAACTCCTCCATCCTCTTGACGATATCCTGGGGTTGGAGCTCCGTGACCAGCAGCGGGATATTCTCGAGCTCCGCTAGCCTGACGGCCAGGGGATCCACCCTCTCCGGCCTCACGTAGACCACGGCCCCCGGCTTGATGGGGTGTGCCCTGACGGCGATCAGTGGGGATCTGCCGAACTTCACCCCCGTGAAGAGGAGGGCCCTCTCGGAGGAGAAGCGGAATACCCTCGGGCTCTGGAAGGCGTCGAATGCAAGGATAGCCTTCACCGAGTCCAGCATGGTGTAGCCGTAGAGGTTCTTCTCAATTCCCGTCGCGGTCTCGACCCTAGCCTCCAGCGCCCCAGCGAGCTCCGCCACCCTGACAGGCCTGGTGAAGTCCCCTACGGAGATGATAGCGTCGCTGCCCGTGTAAGGCAGGATCTTGCCCAGCACCTTGCCCCCCCTCTCCATATCTATCTCGATTATCGCGTTCACGATCTTCCTGATCATCCCAATGCCGGGACTCCTCCTCCTGTTGGTCTCGTAGTCGCTGATCACCGAAGGGGAGAGGTTGAGGTGCCTGGCGAGCCTCTGCTGCGGGATGCCGAACTGGAGCCTCCACTTCCTGATGGTGCTTCCGGGGTTCTCGCTCATGACGATCTCCCCGGCAATCTTCTCCTTGAGTTCCTTGATCTTCGACGATAGCTCCATACCAACTTCTTTATTTGTCGAATAGTATATTAACGTTCAGAATGTGGGAGAAAATAGTCGTTCCGATCATGGCCTTCCTCCCAGCGTTCTCGGCGAACCCCATAGCAGCCGTTTCTGGAGGTGGGCCCCCCATCGACATGGGTAGGAGGTTCCTGGACGGGAGGCCTATCTTGGGGAAGGGGAAGACCTGGAGGGGGTTCGCAGCGGAAGTCCTCGGGGGCTGGGCTGTCGGCCTCCTGTTCGGCGTACTACCGTCCGGCGTCCCCTGGGCCTATCCCGGTGTGTTCCACCCGCTGGTCCTGGCCTTTGGCTCGATGTTGGGGGACTCCGTGGGGAGTTTCCTGAAGAGGAGGCTCGGGATGGAGAGCGGTGCGAAGGCCCCCCTCATAGACTTCTACGGTTTCTCCCTGACGGCGCTCCTCCTGTACTTCCTGGTGTATCCTGACAGCTTCGCCGAGCTCTTCTATCCCCCCTGGGGCGTCCTGGTGATCCTCGCGCTCACCCCCATACTCCACCGGGGAGTGAACATCCTGGGCTACCGTCTAGGCCTCAAGCGCGTCCCTTGGTGATCTCCTCGTAGATTTTCTTCATGAGAAGGGCGTCCCTGTCCAGGAGGGGGGACTCCGAGATTATGGTGACCTCCAGGTCTAGGTCCGCGAGGAGCTCGGCCAGGATCCTGAACTCGGGGCCCCCCATGCTGCCGTCTGGGTCCCAACAGTTGCCCAGCGTCCTATGTTTCTTCTCCCCTCCTTTCCCCCACTCGATGCAGGAGAAGTGGTAGTGGTGTCTCCCGTCCCAGATGGAGAGGAGCTTCTCCATGACGGCCTCGAAGTCCTTTCTGGTCCTCAGACCACCCATGGTCCTGGCGTGCCAGTGGGCCCAGTCCATGACCGGCGCAACCCCGTCCACCTCCTCCATGACCTTCCCTATCTCCTCCGGGGTGCCCCACTGGCTGAGCTTTCCCATAACCTCCAGCCCTATGAGGACCCCCTTGACCCCCATGTTGTCCATGAGCTCCTTGGCCCTGGACACCCCGTCGGCAACCATTCTGGTGACCTCGTTCGGGTCCCTGCCTCCGTAGTATGCGGCGTGCACCACGGTTATGTAGCCGCCCATGAGGTAGGTCCTCTCCGCGCTCCTCGCGATCCTCTGGATGCTGGCCTTCCTCTTCTCCTCCTCCGCTGAGGCTAAATTGATGTAGTAGGGCGCGTGGGTCGAAAACAGGACGTCGTGCTCCCTCGAGAACCTCCTGTACTCCATCGCCACGTTCTCCTTCATCCATATGTTCCTGACGAACTGGACCTCCATGGCGTGGAGGTCCTCCTCCGCGAGGATCCTCAGGGCGTCGAGTGCGTCCTTCGCCCCTATGGGGTTCCCGGCTGGCCCAAATCGGATCCTAGACGGCATCTCAGTCTGATGGTACTGCCACGTCCTCTACCAGCCGCCTGCCCGCCACCACTGCGTCTACGCTCTGGATGGTCCCGCCCATGTCCTCGATCATCCTCTCCACGAGGGCGTAGTTGATGTTGTCCCCCACGATGATGACCTTGAGGGTCTCGGTGTTCTGGTCCACCTCCCTGAGAATGCAGTTCACCCCCTCGACGGAGGGTATGGAGGCCAGGCGCTCGGCGAACTCCACCAATGAGGGCTGGTGGAGCTTCATCACATCCAGCACCAACCGCTTCAGACCCAGTTCATCGCGTTCCATCTTTCCAGCTCCTTTAGGCGTGAGGATCTTATAAAAGTAAGGGTCCTTTAGCAAATTGGGTATCCATGGCCGGGGCCGGGCTCTCCCACGATGCGCACATTCTCCTCACGGAGGGCTTCGTCCTCCCCGTGGGGGTCCTCTTCGCCAGGGGCATTGCCTCGGGCGGTAAAAGGTTGGAGATCCCGGTCTCGGACGGGGAGAGGATCTACTCTGCGGTCTCCAGGGGCTTCTCCAGCGTGAAGGTGCCCAGGATCTACAGGGTGAGGACCTCCAGCGGGAGGGAGCTGGCCTTCTCCGGGGGGAAGCTTATAGTCAAGAAAGGCAGTAAGATATCCCTGGTTGAGCCGGGCAGGCTCAGGCCCGGCATGCATGTGTATGTGGCCTCCAGGATAGACCTCCCCGTGAGGGAGGGCCCGCTGGTCACCGAGTGGCCCCCTTGGACGGTCCTGGCCGGGGGCGAGCTCCTAGCCGAGTTCAGGAGGAGGCTAGACTTTCTCAGGAGGAGGAACGGGCTCAGGCCCGTCGCCGACCAGCTCGGGATGAGCGTGAGCGCCCTCTACAACTACCTGAGCGGGAGGAGGAACCCCCCGATGAGCGTCGTTCAGAGGATCCTGGAGTCCTCCCAGTTCAGGGATGCTAGGAGCTTCGTCGTCAAGGGGGGCCTGAGGGAGAGGCCCGTTGAGCTACCCAACAGGATGAATCCGATCCTGGCGGAGTTCCTCGGCATATTCTCGGTGCAGGGGGCCATATCCGAGGGAGGGGTCTCCATCGTGATCCCGACGGTGAAGATAGAGAGGAGGATCAGCATCCTGCTCCTCGGGGCCTTCGGCCCGGACCTGGACATCAGGAAGGACCCGAAGGGCAGCATCCTCTACATCAGGAGCAGGTCCCTGGCCGCCTACCTGAGCAGGATCTTCGCGGGGCAGAGGATACCCCCTAGCATCTTCACCTCCGACGACAGGGTCATGGAGTACTTCATGAAGGGGTTCTTCATGGCGATGGCGGAGAACGGCCTCCTGACCAGGACCGGAGTCCTGGTCCCGGACAGGTCCCTGCTGGAGCAGCTGGTCTACCTCGCGTTGGTGATAGGGATGAAGTTCAGGGTCAGGAGGAGGGAGGGGGGCTACAGGGTGGAGTTCGGGACCGCCGCAGAGGGGGAGGTGAGGTCGGAGAGGGTTGTGGACGTGAGCGTGGAGGACGGTCCCTTCCTCGTGCAGAGGCCCTTGGTGGAGGACATGGCGGACATGGCCGTGGTGGCCGGCACGGGAGGGATTATAGTCTTCCTTTAACCGCCCTCATGAAGCCCAGGAACAGGGGGTGCGGGGCCTCGAACCTGGACTTGAACTCGGGATGAGCCTGGGTGGCGACGAAGAATGGATGATCCCCGAGCTCCACAAACTCCACCAGCTCCCCATCGGGGGAGGTTCCGGAAACGACGAGCCCGGCACTCTCCAGGACGTCCACGTACTTCGGGTTCACCTCGAACCTGTGTCTGTGCCTCTCGTAGACCACCTCCCTCCCGTAAAGTCTGCGGACGAGGGTCCCCTCCCTGAGGACTGCCGGGTAGGCCCCCAGGCGCATGGTGGCCCCGATCTTGCCCTGCCTGATGAGCTCCCTCTGCCGCGGCAGGAGGTCTATTACGGGGTGGGGGGTCCCCGGGTCAACCTCCGTCGTGTGGGCACCCCGAAGGCCCGCAACGTTCCTGGCGAACTCGACCACCGCAAGCTGCATGCCGAAGCACAGGCCGAGGTAGGGTATCCCCTGCTCCCTCGCCTCCCTAATGGCCTCTATCTTCCCCTCGACCCCCCGCTTACCGAAACCTCCGGGAACCACTATGCCGAGGGCCCCGGACAGGTCAACCTTCCCCTTCTCCAGGGCCTCGGAGTCCACAATCTCCACCTGAGGGTCGAGGCCCAGGTGCCACCCTGCCGTCCTGATGGCCTCTATCACGGATATGTAGGCGTCCGGTAGGACGTACTCACCGACCTTGACGTACTTGCCCACCAGGTGCACCTTTACTGGCTCCTTCGGGGATTCTATGATTGTGAGCCAGTCGGACCAGTCGGGCCTTTGGGTCCTGAAGCCCAGGTCCTCGGCCAGGAGGTCCCCCATGCCGCTCTCCTCCAGGATTATGGGCACGCGGTAGACGGGGCTCACGTCCGGGACCGGGACCAGCCTCCTGGAGGGGATGTTCACCACGTTCTGCAGCTTCCTCTTCCTGGGCTCGTCCAGGGCCCCTGGGGCCCTTATGACCACGAAGTTGGGCGTCACCCCCAGCTCCCGGAGGTCCCTGATGGCGTGCTGGGCCGGCTTGCTCTTAAGCTCCCCTATGTGCGGTGGCTTCGGCATGTAGACCACGAGGACGAATGCCGACCTGTGCTCCATCGAGAGCTTGTGGGCGGCGAATATGAATGGGATGTTCTCGTAGTCCCCGACTACGCCCCCTATCTCGACCACTCCCACATCGTGCCCCTCCGCGGCCTCGAGGATCCTCCTCGCGATCTCGTCCGTGATGTGGGGTATGAGCTGGACGGTCTTCCCCAGGTACCTCCCCTTCCGCTCGTCCTGGATCACCTTCAGGTACACCTGCCCCGAGGTGATGCTGTTCTTTTTTGGCACGTTGACGTTCAGGAACCTCTCGTAGTGCCCGAAGTCCTGGTCTATCTCCCCCCCGTCCTCCGTGACCCAGACCTCCCCGTGCTCGAGGGGGTTCAGGGTGCCCGCGTCGACGTTGAAGTACGGATCTATCTTTATTGGGGCGACCGAGAGACCCCTCTTCTGCAGGATCTTCGCTATGGACGCCGTGATGATGCCCTTTCCCACACCCGAGATCACGCCCCCGACCACGAACACGAACCTCATTTCCCGAACCTCTCCAGGATGTAGCGCGTGAGGGCCCTATCAAACCCCATTGAGACCAGGGTCTCGGCGTCCACGTTCGGATCCTTCTCCCTGAGGATGCTGTACGCGGCTAGAATGTCCTCCTTGTAGGAGTGGGGGAACACGATCCACCTATCCGTAAGGCGGACGTAGAAGTCGGGCTCGTCCCCGGCCCAGGGCTTCTTGTAGGGCGTGGCGGAGAGGATTTCCTCCACCCCGTGCGCCTCCCTCAGGTGCCGCTTGGCGAACCTGAGGGTCTCGCCGGTGTCGGCCACGTCGTCCGCGATGAGGGCCTTACCGAAGTCCGCCCTCCTCGGGAGGTCGTCCATGATCCTGGGCTTCTTGGCCCTCGCGTAGACCCCCGTGTAGTAGGTGATCCTGATGGAGTAGAGCTTGTCTACGTCCAGCAGGTCGGCCAGGATCCTGCCGACGACCCAGCCGCCCCTCGCGATCGCCACCACGGCGTCGGGCCTGAAGCCGGAGTCCTCCACGAGCTCCGAGAGCCTCACGATGTCCCAGTAGAAGTCGTCCCAGTCCAGGAACAGGAAGAGGGGCGGCTTCTCCATAGGAGATTTCCCCCGAGTCCCTACTTAAGCTTTTTCCTCTAGAATCGTCTTTAGCACCTTCCCGAAGTAGACCTTGTCCGCGAGAGACGCCTTGACCCTGACCCTGCCGGAAAGGTAGGCGACCCCGGCGTCCAGCTCCCCGCGCACGATGGACCAGAAGGTCTCCTCGTCGGTCTCGAGCACGATGTCGGGCTCCCCCGAGTCCAGCTCCTCCAGGGTGGCCGTGTCCAGGAGGAGCTCCTCCTCTCCCACCCTGATGAGGGCCTTCCTGGGCCTCTTCCTGAGCCTCTCGGCCAGCTCAGGCCTCTCGGCCAGTATCCTCCTTGCCTCCTCCAGCTTCTCCCTCACGTACTGCAAAGGACTCGAGCTCACGTCCTGCGAGAAGCCTCTTCACGTTTTTCCATTTTTTCCTCACGTAGGGGGGCAGGGAGCCCTTCTCCTCAACGTACCTCCTCAGGAACTCCCTGGTCCTCGGATCCGAGGGGTAGCCGGAGCCGAAGTCCCCTATCTCGGAGGCTATCTCCCTGATCCTCCTGTCCCTGACGACCTTGGCCACTATGGATGCCGCGGCCACGAGGTCGAAGAGGGACTCGGCCCTGTGCCTGGCTATCACCTCCACCCCCGTCGCCTCCCTGAGCCTCCTGGCGAACTCCGCCTCGTCGGGGCTTACCGCGTCCACGAAGGCCCTTCTGCAGCCGCACTCCCTGATCAGGCCGGCCATAGCCTCTAGCTCGATCTCGTTCAGGCTCCTCTCCTCCATGAGGGCGTTCAGCTCATCGGGCCAGATCTCCCTCACCCTGACCGCAGCCCTTTTCCCGATCTCTTCGAAGAGGGCCTCCCTCTTCCTCGGCGTGAGGAGCTTGGAGTCCCTGACCCCCAACTCTGCCAGGGAACCCAGAGGGGCGCGCACGCAGGCAACGACCAGGGGCCCGATGGCCGCTCCCCTCCCCGCCTCGTCCAGGCCGCAGTCCACGGGGCAAGATCCCTCAATAACAGTAAGGATTTTCACCCGGATGAAGGGCATGAGGTACATTGCGGTCTTGATCGTCGGCCCCTGCCTGGACAGGCCCGAGGCCGAGTCCCTACTGTCCTCCCTGCACCCGGGCGGGAGGCTCGTCAGGCTCGAGGGACCATTGGCCATTTACAGGATCAGGAGGGAGGAGAAGGAGGAGGCGATAAGGGACCTCAACGCGGTGAGGATCCTCAAGGGAATCCCCTACGTCGTCGTGACCTACAAGACCTCCGGGACCATAAGGAAGGCGCTGGAGGTGGGGAGGAGGGGGCTGTACGCGAAGAAGCATCTTTTCATCCTGCACTTCCTCCACCTAGTTGGGAGGCTGAAGGGCCTCCCCAGGACCGGCTGGAGGGTGAGGGGAATAGGGAATCCCGAGAGCGTGGCCGAGCACAGCCACAGGGCCTCCGTGCTCGCCTTCCTCCTCTACGGCTGGGAGGGGGCGGTGTCCATGTTGCTGCACGACCTCCACGAGGCCTTGATCGGGGACCTGCTGCCCTGGGAGGAGGGGAAGGAGGAGGCTGAGGGGGAGGCGGCCCGCAGGCTCTTCTGCATGATAGAGCACCTATATCCGGAGCTGCCGAGCTACTGGGCCCTGCAGCGCGAGTACAGGGACGCCGACCTGCTGGAGCTCCAGCTCCAGGCGGT
>QMSR01000039.1 GCA_003649695.1 Thermoplasmata archaeon | reverse complement strand
CCTTTATCTGACTTTTTCCCTTGCTTGGTTCGTCCTTATTTGGAGATCGCTTTACGGATGGCCTCCATGAGCGGAGTCCCCGGGGAGACGATGATCCTCTTTAACCCCAGTTCCTCGGCCATAGCAACAGCGTTGGGGCCGAAGCCGGGGCCGATTACGACATCTACCCCCATTTCCGTCAGCGCTTGGAGCGTTTTGACCGCCGCCCCTCCGAAAGCCTCCTTCCCTGGGTTGTCTACGAACCGGATTTCCCTCACCTCGCCTCCCTCGACGCTTACGATGGCCAGGTAGGGTGATCTCGCGAATCTGTCGGCCACCCTGGCGTCCTCCCCCTTCTTGTCCACGGCCACTGCGATCCTCATCTCAGGGACCCCCAAGTCCTTCGGGCTTTATTATTATCGGTCGGTATTGCGGTATTCTCCTAGGGGCATGCTTGAACCTCCACTCGTCCCAGTTCCCCATGATCTCCTCGAGGAACTCCTCCGAGATTTCCTTCAGGGCCTTGCTTGCCGGGCTGTCGGGGAAGGCCTCGATCAGGGGCACCATTATGGACATGGATTTGGGGACTGCCGGGTCGTAGGGTATCCTGCCCAAGATGTGCATGTTCTCCCTCTTCCCGTACTCCTCGATCTCCTCCGCCATGGCGGGGTTCAGGTCCCACTTATTCACAATGAGGGCGCTTGGGAGCCCGAAGCCCATGGCCACGGTGTGGACCCTCTTGAGGTCGCTGAAGCTGGAGGGTGTCGGTTCGGCCACGAGCACGGCGGCGTTGGCGCCGGCGAGGGAAGAGATCACCTGGCACCCGATGCCCGCCGCTGAGTCCACTATGTAGACAGCATCGTCCCCTCCAAGCCTCCTGGACATCACCTTCACCTCCTCCACCAGCCTCCCGGAGTTCGGCCTGCCGGGGTTCAGCCTCGCCCCGGCCAGGGGGAATCCGTACTTGGTCCTCCCCCACCTCAGCCTCCCCCTAACGGTTCTCCTGCGAAGGATTGCCTTTTCCGGACAGGCCAAGATGCAGGTCGCGCAGCCCTCGCAGACCATAGGGTTGATCACGTGCATACCCCCCACGACCTCGACGGCGTCGAACGGGCAGACCTCGGCGCAGACGCCGCATTCAGTGCACCTTTCCCTGACGATGGAGGCGATGAAACCCTCCTCGAAGTCCCTCTCCAGCTCCCACTTTTCCATGCCGAAGATGAGGTGGAGGTTGGGCGCATCCGCGTCTGCGTCCACGCCCACGACCTTCCAGCCAGCGCGGTGGAGGGCTAGGAGCAGCGTCGAGGATACTGTGCTCTTCCCCACGCCACCCTTTCCGCTGGCCACAGCTATCTCCCTGGCCATCAGACAACACCCCCGAGGAGTTCGGCTATCCGGCGGTAGGGGGCCGATGCGCGGGAGTCGCCAAGGGCGATGGGCCTAGAGCTGATGTAAGAATTCACTACCTCCCTTGAGTAGGGTATCCTCTCGACGATTCTGGAACCATGCTCCTCGGCGATGGACCTGATCAGGTCTTCCGACCCTATGCCCGCCTTATTCAGGACGACCCAGGTCTCGAGGCCCATCTCGCCCGTCAGCTCGAGGATCATGGATAGGTCGTGGGCACCCAGGGGTGTGGGCTCCGTCACCGCGAGGATCAGGTCGGAGCCCGTGATGGCTATCGAGACGTTGTTGCCCGTCCCGGCCGCCGTGTCCACCAGGAGGAGGTCCCGGGCCTCCTCATCGGCCCTTTTCCTGGCGGCGAGGACCACCGGGGAAGAGTGCTCCTCGCCTTCCCTGAGCATCCCCGTGACGAGCCTGAAACCGCCCCCATGGGGGACGGGCGTTGAGTAGGTAGAGCCGAGGATCCTCCTCCCCTCGAGGATCGCCTTCTCCGGGCACGCGAAGAAGCATGCCCTGCATCCGCTGCACAGCCTCGGAAAGACAAATGGGGGTTTCCCGACGGGGGCCATAATCGCTCCAGTATCGCACACCCTCCCGCAGGCACCGCACTTCGTGCATCTTTCGTAGTCTATGAAGGGCATCATGACATGCACGGGGGATTCGTTCTCCAGCTCGACGCCGAGGAGGATGTGGTCGTTGGGAGCCTCCACGTCCAGGTCCCCGAGGACGACGTCCCTGTCCCTGGAGAGCAGAATGGCCAGGTTGACCGCGACGGTGCTCTTGCCCGTTCCTCCCTTACCGCCCGTGATCGAGACCTTCCTCACTGGAAACCCCCCTCCTCCAGGAGCTTCCGATACCTGGCGTCCCTGATGATCAGCCTGTTCAAGGACAGGTCATCCAGGCCGGAGGCGATTTGAATGGCCTCGTCGAGAATTTCCCCGTGCTCCACCCGGGGTGGCTCACACCTCCACCTGATCTCCTTCCTGCCCTCGACCCTCTCGAAACAAGGGTCGTCCAGTATCGGCTTCAGGCCCTCGACTGCGAAGCCCGCCTCGAAACCGGTGATCTTGAAGCGCACGAGGGGTCTGCCCAGCCTCTCCTGGGCCAGCCAGTTGGCGAGGACCAAGATCCTGCTGGCCCTGAACGGATTCGTCCCTCCGGTCTTGTAGGCGATATAGGCCAAAGCATCCCTCAGATTCATCGCGTTGGGGATCACTACCTTATAGAAAAATTAAGCTGTTCAGAAAGGATAAATTATTTTGGGGAAATGAAAGACCGTGCAGCTTACCATCCTCGTGGACAACAATCCCAGGCCCGGACTTTACTCGGCCTGGGGCCTCTCAATCTACTTGGATTTGGGGGATTTCAAGGTCCTCTTCGACGGCGGTCCGGATCCGAGGATCCTGAGGCATAATGCGAGCAGGCTGGGGATAGACCTGAGGTCCGTGGACCTCGTCGTTCTCTCACATGAGCACTCAGACCACTACGGGGGCCTATTGGAGGTCCCGGAGCTCTCCGGAAAGCCCATCCTCCTCCCTCCGTCGGGCAGCGGGCACCTGAGGGAGTCTCTGGAGTCCTCCGGCCTTGTGCCGGTGGGGTCACCCGGTAGGGGGGGACTGGAAACCATATGGTTCCCGGATCCAATACCCGAGCAATCGCTCCTGGTGCGGGTGGATGGGGGCGTCCTGGTAACCGGCTGCAGCCACCCGGGCATAGTGAGGATTGCCGAAGAGGCCGTTAATAGGGCGGGGAGACTGAAACTCCTCGTCGGCGGCTTCCACCTCGCCTGGGCGGGTAGGGAGTTGGTCGAGGACATTCTCTCAAGGCTTCTAGAAATGGATATCGAGAGGATCGCCCCCATCCACTGCAGCGGAAACTACATCCGGGATCTCCTCAGCGAGCACCCCGAGAGGGGGCTGCTGCTTACGGTGGGATCAAGGGTTGAGATCTAGGGCCTGGAGGATCGTCCTCCCTCTTTCATTGGTCCTGTTGTTGGGGATTCTCGAAAAATTTACATGGCTGGGGACCGCGGACGTCCACCTAGTACTCTCAATACCCCAAGACGGAAAATACCTCAGATATGCCATGCTTTCAATAACGTATGCCACACAGGCATACGTTGTGTTCCCCGTGTATCTTCTGCTCAACGCGGTTGATAGGGGCCGCAGGGGACTATTGAAGCCCTTGATCCTATTGGTCACGGAGGCGGGCGTTCTGGCCATGAAGTTTGCCTTCGCGATACCAAGGCCCATTGGCGACCCCTGGGGTTATCCCTCCGGGCACTCTGCCAGGACCTTTTACCTCGCCCTGGTTTCGGAAAAGAGACGGTGGAGGTGGGCTCTGACGGCGGTTGCAGTTTTAGTCTGTCTTTCCAGAGTATTGCTCGCTGCCCACACGATTATTGATCTAGCCGGGGGTGCCCTCCTCGCAGTTGCCTCCTCGGAGGCTGTGAAATGGCTAGAATCCTCGCGATCCTCCTGATCCTGCAGGTGATCCACCTGGGAGGTTCATGGATCGAGGTCCCAGATGAACCTTTGTTAGAGGGGGTCCCGGTGAACCTGGTGCTGCACTCCCCGATGCCCGACGGCTCCAAAGTCTCCCTCCGGGCATCCGAGGGATCCCTGGTGCCCGGATCGGGAATTCTCGTCGGAGGTGAATTCAAATTCAGTTTGACCGTGGAGACTCATGATGAACCATTGTCACTACGCACCATCTTGGTCACGGCCACCATAACGTTTGGGCCGATCAGCCAGAGAACTATGGCGTCCGTGGCGTACATCAGGGGGAGCGGGGATCTCTCGAACGCCCGATATCACGCCCAACCGTTGGAGATCTACGATCACGAAGGGGGATTCTACCACGACCTCTACGAGCCTTGGTGTCACATAACGAGTATTTACATGGCGCTCAGCTACCTCTATCCGGAATTCAACCACCTCCTATGGGAGAGCTATGGGAGCTGGACCGACCACAGGGGACACGGAATACCCCGCGATGACCCGTTCTTTTACTCGCCCGGTACGACCTATCCCGTCCTCGAATTCATACAGCTCAGATATCTGGGGTGGATTACTGATGAGCGGGGGCTCAGGTACCCCCAGCTCGTGGGCATCATGGAGAACGTGAGCGAGGATTTGGGTCTAAAACTAGAGTTCAGGATCGTTGGGCCTTCTGAGCTGCGGAGAGATGAGGTCGCCATAGCGGCGGTTAGGTTATGGGGCGGTCATTACGTCTTCATTCAGCGAGTGGGGGGTGGCTTCGTTAACGTATTCGATCCTAGCCTCCTGGAGCCGACGGGTTATCAGGGCGTGGGCTTTCTCCAGCACCTTGACCCGCTTCGGACCTGGCTCCTGAGGAGCGTAATGGTGCGGCTCCAACTCAATGGAACAGTGCCTGAGAGCGATAGGACACTTGGCCTCTACGTCGTTCGTTATGGATGGTTGAGTGATGTCCTCGTCGACGGTACCGTTTTGGCGATAAGAAAAATATAGATCGGAAAGCTGGAATCCTGATGAAGGTGGCCGTGTTGATATTAACACTCTCGATCGTGCTCGCGGTCTTCGCACACATGTACATGTCAGAGGTCCCCAAATGCCCCAAGTGCGGCAGCACGCTGGTCTGGACCCCATTGGGAACCAAAAGTGAAAATTTCCTTTGGAAGTGCCTGATGGACGGAACCACCTGGAGGAAGACCTACCCGGATCACGTTTTTTCCAACTGGAAACGGAGGATTCCCCAAATCGTGAGGGACGCCTCCATGAACTACCTGCTCAAGCTCCACCCCGACGTAAAGCCCTTTTTCCCGTCTGGCGATTGGGAACAGGAGAAGGACGGCAATCAATACGTTTTCGGGCAAAATGGATGGACCGTCAAGATCACCTTCACCGCCGACTTCTCGAAAGCGGACGTTAGGGTAGATTACGTGCACCAGGGCTTGGGGATCATGCACCGCGTCGTCTGGATCGCAGAGTTCAACAATGGGGATTTTAGGGAGATAAGCTACACACACGCCGTCTAGGCCCGTTAAATAATCATCCTCGGATCCTAGAGCGTGCTTACGAGGCTCAGGAGGAGGCTAATGGGTCTCGTCGTCGCCCTCTCGATGCCCTTCTTGCCCTTTCCCCCCAACCTCCTCACCATCCTAGGCCTCCTAATGTCCGTTCTCTTCCTCCTCTCCGTCAGGTATGAGCATCTCCTCCTCGGCTTGGTCTTCCTCCTCCTCTCCGCGTACTTCGACGTGATTGACGGTACGGTGGCCAGGATGAGGGGTGTGCCCACGCCCCGCGGCGCCTTCTTAGACTCCTTCACCGACCGACTCTCGGATGTCATCTATGCCTTCGCCTTCCTTTACTTGGGATTTGACGCTAAATGGATCCTCGCCCTCGCCTCCGGGGCCCTGCTCGTGAGCTATGCTAGGGCAAGGGCGGAGGGCGTGCTTGGGACCAGGCTGGAGGGCATAGGCTTCATGGAGAGGGCCGAGAGGCTCATAGCGATCATCCTAGTGTATTTACTCTTCATGTTGGGATACGTTAGGGCCTCCTTGCTGGTCCTGTACGTGACCGTAGCCCTTGTTTGGATCACCGTGTTTCACAGGTTCATCGTCTATTTCTGGATGATCTCGAGGTCTCCTCCGCGAGCTCCCTGGCAATGGTGGCCGCCTCCTCCGGGTCCTCCGTGACGACGACGGGAGCCAGTCCCCTGTAGTCGTACGATCCCTCCTCTAGTAGGTTGACGAGGGAATCGGAGCTCATTCCCGTTCCTATCAGGATCACCTGTGGGATGCCTAGGTCGTATGCCAGGAGGGACTCGACCATCGTGCCTATGCCGCCCCCGAGAACGGCGAGGGAGTGGGACATGTTGAGCATGATGACGCTCCTCGCCGGGTAGTTCATCCCGGTCTTGACCCTCACGGTGTTGTAGGGGTTCCCCTCGTCCTCCCACGGGAGGATGCCTACGACGAGGCCGCCGCCCGCGGAGTACACCCTGCTGGCCTCCGCCATCACCCCTCCCCTGCCCCCGGTGACCAGGATAACCTCATCTTTCCACCGCAGGAGCTTCGTCGCGAAGGCCCTGACCTTGGCCACGTGCTCTTCCTTCAACCTCTCCTCGCTGGACCCGGCGATGGCTATCTGGAGCATGTAGGATGATGGCTATTCAATAAATATAGATTGGGATGAAAGAGGGATGGGTTCGAAGGCGTTGATCCTGGCGGCCGGTGTGGGGAGGAGGTTGGCTGCCCTGGGGCCGAAGCCGGTGGTGAGGATCCTGGATCTACCGCTCATAGCCTATCCCCTCAGGTCCCTCTTCATGATAGGGGTCATCGAGGCCGTTATTGTGGTCAACAGCGAGAACAAACCCTTGATTGAGGAGGCCCTGAGGGAGATAGAAAACATACCCGAGGTCGACTACATCGTCAACCCCCGCCCGGAGCTGGGAAATGGGTACTCCTTCCTGTTGGGCTCCCAATCCATGTCGGGCGACTTCCTGCTCAGCATGTCAGACCACATATACCCTCCCACCATGGCTGAGAGAATATCCTCCTCGGAGGCGCCCTCTCTGGGGATCGACAGCGATCCCTCATTCATCGAGATTTCAGAGGCCACGAAGGTGAGGGTTTCGGGCCAGAGGGTCTTAGAGGTCTCCAAATCCCTGGAGGCGTGGGACGGGGTTGACGTTGGCCTCCACCACCTGATACCGGTGGAGATGGAGATACCCGGAGGCCCGGTCGAGCTGAGCGATCTGTTAACCGCCTTTGCCAGGGGATCGCATTTAAGTTACGTCGACGTCCGTGGTTGTCCCTGGACGGAGATAGATACCCTTGAAGACGTGGAATCCCTACTTTCGGGCACCCGGAGGAGGGTACTCGAGAGGGTGAGGGAGGAATGGCAGTAGCCAAGCCTACCGATGGTCCAATCTCCCGCTACATCAACAGGAAACTCTCCTATCCCATCTCCAGCCTGATCGTGAGGAAAGGCGTGCCCATCAGCCCCAATGCCATGTCCGTCATTGCCCTCGGGTCCGCCGTACTGGCGGCGCTTACCCTCCAGCTCTGGCCTCTGATGGGCTCGGTCCTGGTGCAGGTTTCATCCATACTCGACGGAATGGACGGGGAGATTGCCAGACTGCGCGGAATTGAATCCAAGAAGGGAGCGTTCCTGGACTCCATGCTGGACAGGCTGGCCGACATCTCGATTCT
>QMSR01000038.1 GCA_003649695.1 Thermoplasmata archaeon | reverse complement strand
CACAACAAGAGGGTCCTCGCGAGGATTGCTAAGATCCAGAGCAAGAGGATGAGGAACTGGATTGCGGGCTACATCACCACCTACCTGGACGTCCTCGAGACCAGGGCCGAGATGGAGAAGAGGAAGAGGATCCCCTACTGAACCTTTTCTACTTTCAGTATGGGACCCTCCTTGGAGACCACCCTTACACGCTCGCCGACCCCGATTTCCTCGTCTGCTGTGGCCTTCCAGAGCTCGTTCTCCACGCGGACGTAGCCCTCCCTGCCGGGACCTAGCGGCTCCTCCACGATTCCCTCCTTCCCAATCGGTCCTAGCTCGATGGGCCTCCTCCTCTGGGCCCTGAAGGCCTTGTAAAGGAGGAAGGCCGCGAACCCTACGAAGACGGCCAGGAGGACCACGAGGACCCAGAAGGCGCTGCCTGTACCCTTGACGAGCATTGGAACCCCCATGACGAGGACGAGGCCTATGATCATGAGGGTGATGCCTGTGAAGCCGAAGAAGGCGAATCCCGGGGTTATGAGCTCGTAGGCGAGGAAGATGGCCCCCAGGGCGAGGAGGATGACGGCGCCTATGGCCCTGGGCACCAGGCCCATGCCCACCAGGGCCAGGACCAGCAGGAGGGCGCCCACGACCTCGCCCACGTAACCGGGGGTGAACAGGCCTATCATGAGTATGAGGAGGCCGAGGCTCAGTAGGAGGCTGTAGACGGAGGGGTCCGAGAGCCAGTTCAGGATCCTCACCCCTATCCCCGGTCGATAGTACTCGACGGTGGCTCCAGCCGTCCTCAGGATCACGTTGCCCGCAACCGTGCGAACGGTCATCCCGTCGGCCTTCCGGAGGAGGTCCGACAGGTCATCGGCGATCAGCTCTATGACGCCGGCCTTAAGCGCCTCCTCGGCCCCCATGTTTAGGTTTTCTGTGACAAAGCGCTCCGCCGCGGTCACGTTCCTCCCGTGGATCTTGGCCCTCTCGACTACGTACTCCCTAATGGCTTTAACGGTCTTGTTATCGGCAGGGGTGGCGTTTCCCGATGGCCCCAGGATCACCGGTTGGCAGGACCCAATGACCGAGCCCGGTGCCATGGCGGCCAGGTGCGTGCTCAGCAGTATGATGGTCCCCGCGGACCAGGCGGCTCCGGAGGGCGGAACGAAGCCTATGACGGGAACCGGGGATCCCTCTATCATTCCCACTATGTCCATGGTGGCTTCGAGCTGCCCGCCGGGGGTGTCCAGGACCAGGACCAGGGCCTCGGCCCCCTCGGCGGACTCCAGTGCGCCCTGTATCAGCTCGACGGTCCCAGGCCCAATGGTCCCGTTAACCGAGACCACCACTACCCTATTAGTGGCCCCGCTGGCGGCGGACTGGATGAAAAGGAGTAGGAGGAGTAGGACAGCGAGTGCCCTACTCTGCCTTGAGCCCTTTGGCGAGGGCCACGGCTGCGCCGACATGTCCCAGCTCCGCTGGCATGATGATGATCAGGTTCTTCTCCTTGGCTATCTCAACGTACGTCTGAAGCTCTCTCAGCCTCATGGCGATTGGGCTCTTGGCGTACATCTCCGCTGCCTCGGCCATCTTCTTTGCAGCCTGGAACTCCCCCTCAGCCATGATGATCCTAGCCCTGCGCTGCCTCTCTGCCTCGGCCTGCATGGCCATGGCCCTGAGCATGCTCTCGGGGAGAACCACATCCTTGATGGTGACGGCGGTTACCTTGATGCCCCATGGGTCTGTGGCGACGTCCAAGAGGCTGGTAAGCCTCTTGTTCAGCTCCTCCCTCCTCGACAGGAGGGAGTCGAGCTCCTCCTGACCGACGACGTCCCTCAGGATCGACTGAGCTAGGAGGTTCGTGGCGACTATGTAGTTCCTAACCCTCGTAACGGCCTTGGCCGGGTCAACCACGTGATAATAGACGACTGCGTCAACCTCGACGGTGACGTTGTCCTTGGTGACGATCCTCTGCTTCGGGACGTCGAAGGTGTAGGTCCTCAGGTCGATGGTTATGATGCTGTCTATGAAGGGGACCCTGAAGACGAGGCCGGGTCCCTTGACCCCTATCAGCCTCCCAAGCCTGAAGATCACGATCCTCTCGTACTCCTTGGCGACTTTGATGGCCGAAGCTAATATGGAGAGTACGAAGAGCAATATGATGCCCAATCCGACATACTCCACCGGACTCACGATGCTTGAGGGGATTTTGATAAGAAAAAACTTATGGGAACTTATTTATTTTCCCCAGACAATAATTATTCGTGAAGAGGTGGGTCCTCCTGGCGATTCTGGTCATCGAGGTGGGCCTCCTCGCACTAGCCCTAGGGCGCTCGGCCACGGTCGTTTGGCAGACCTCGTACAACCTGGAGGGCGTGGACCTCTCCACCTTCGTCGCGCCGGCCTGGGATGGGCTGCTGGTGGTCGGGGACGAGAACAGGTCCGGCGTCTGGAGGCCCATAATCCTCTACGTCTCCCCCGACGACGGCTCCGTGATCTGGAGCATCGACCTCTCATCGCAGAACGATAGGATGCTCTCCGAGTTCGTCATGCTCGGGGACCTGGCCTATTTCGTCGGCTTCAACAATGATACCGACAACACCCCTAACCTCTGGGTAGTGGCTGTGGACCGCGAGGGTAACGTGGTTCACGAGGCCTCGGTGGGTCTTCCGGACCTCCGGGAAATCGGTACCTCCATCGAGACGGACGGCCAGTACCTCTACGTCTCGGGCATGGCGGAGATTTCGACCAACTTCTACAGAGCCGCTGTGTGGGTCCTGGACGCCGACCTTAACGTGGTCGACGTGGGCATGCCCAACGTACCGGGCCTGGGCACACTGGCCACCTCTCTGACTATCCAGGGAGGAGACCTCCTCCTCGTCGGGGTATCCGTTATGCAGATCTCTGGGACGACCATCTACACGGACGGATTCGCTGCTATGCTCGACAAGGAGGACCCATCTAGCATGCGCTGGGTACAGACCTTCGACCTGGCTGACAGGGACCTCTTCCTGAGGGTGAAGGCGGGAGGAGATAAATGCTACATCGTAGGGGTCAGCGGGAACTACAGTCAGGATAGCTTCGGCTACGTCTTATCCCTCTCCATCGAGGACGGATCCCCGCTTGCTTCCTTTGAGGTGGACTCCGACGGCGACGACATCATAGGAGACGTCTTCCTCTACGGGGACGTCCTTTACATCGTAGGCGGGCGGAGCGGGGACACGTACCTTGCCAGGCTGGATCAGGATTTGGTCCCCGTCTGGGAGCAGACGCTTGACCTAGGCGGAAACGATTCCGGTTCCTCCATCTACGTGTTCTACACGAGCAATTTCTACATCGCGGGGGAGGAGACGGAGAGCGATCAGGAGGGAGACATCTACCTGGCCAGACTCTCAGATAACGTGATCCGCGAACTCGACCTTTGAAAACTTCTCCTCCAACAGCTCGAGGACCTGAAGGGGGTCGAACTCCTTTCCCAGATAGAAGAGGGTTGAGGAGCCTATGTCTGTGCCCCCGAATCCGGGAATAGGGAGGTAGACCTCCGAGAGGTAGGATGCAACAACGCTCTCCCACCACGCGCCCGGCATGAGTATCAGTCCGAGTGGCTCAGCATGCTCCCTCAGCGAGTCTATGTGCCACCTCTTCTTACCCGGTCCCAGGATGTGCCTCCTGATCCTCGCCTCCGGGTTGCTCCTTGCCCTGCCGACGTAAACGTACACGCCATCCCGGAAGTACACGTCTCCAAGGGATCCGACCCCTATCCACCCCGGCTCAGGGAGCTCCAGAAACAGAATGTACGTGACGCCCGGGCCCAACGACCGTTTACCGAACAGCTATTACTTAACTCCGTCCCCTATACCTCCGATGGCCGACATAGTGATAAGGGAGGACCTGTGCAAGGGCTGTGGAATATGCATTGAGGTCTGCCCCAGGGGCGTCCTTGCCCCCTCCAAGAGGCCCTCGAGCTGGGGGCTGCCCCTGGCCGAGGTGATCAGGCCGGAGGCCTGCATCCTCTGCAGGCTATGCGAGTTCTACTGCCCAGACATGGCCGTGGAGGTGAGGGGATGAGGCCCTCCATACCCCCGGGGAGGCACCTCATGACCGGGAACCAGGCCGTCGCCGAGGGTGCCCTCACGGCCGGATGCAGGTTCTACGCAGGCTACCCAATAACTCCGACCTCAGACCTGATGGAACACATGGCCAGGAGGCTCCCCGAGCTCGGAGGGGTCTTCGTACAAATGGAGGACGAAATCGCCTCCATCATGGCCCTCGTAGGGGCCTCCTGGGCCGGGGCAAAGGCCATGACGGCCACCTCGGGTCCTGGCTTTTCCCTTATGCAGGAGGGAATAGGCTTCGCAGCCATGACCGAGACGCCCCTGGTCATCGTAAACGGGATGAGGGGGGGCCCGAGCACGGGACAGGCCACGATGCCCGCCCAGGGGGACGTACCACAGGCCAGGTTCGGCTCCCACGGAGACTACGAGCTCGTGGCCTTCATGCCCTCGACCGTTCAGGAGGCCTTCGAGGTCGCGATAAAGGCCTTCAACACCGCCGAGGCCCTGAGGATCCCTGTCGTCATCCTGACGGACGCCAACCTGGCCAGGAGACTCGAGGACGTCACCGTGGCCGAGGAGTACGAGGTGCTGGAGCGGAGAAGGGGCGATGTCCCGTTCAGGCCCGTGGACGAGAGCCTCGTGCCCCCGATGCCGCTGCTCGGCGAGGGGAAGGAGCTGCTGGTCACGGGCTCAACTCACAGGGAGGACGGAATCAGGGTGACGGCCGACCCGGATGTGCATGAAAGGCTCGTAAGGAGGCTCGTGGAGAAGGTTCTGAGGAACAGGGACGTCTACGAGACCTACGAGGAGCTTTGGACGGACGATGCGGACGCCCTGGTCGTGGCCCTAGGTAGCGCCGCAATCCCGGCGAAGGAGGCCGTTAGGAGGCTCAGGGAGAGGGGGAGAAAGATAGGGTTCTTCCGGCCCATCTCGGTCTGGCCGCCGCCCAGGAGGATGATGGAGCTCTCTGAGGGGGTGGAGGAGGTGTTCCTCGTGCAGCTTTCACTTAGGGGATATCTGCAGGAGGTGGAGAGAATCTTCTCACCCCGGCGGGTTAGACTCATCCCGTACCTTGGGGGGCGACTTCCGACGCCCCCGGAACTGGAGGAGGTGCTGACATGAAGGACCAGTCCTACTACAGGGAGAAGTACGTCAGGAACCTGCCGAGCAAGTTCTGCCCGGGGTGCGGCTGCGGGATCGTCATGAACGCATTCGTCCGGGCCGTGGACGAGCTCGGTATCCCTAAAAAGGACATCGTCCTGACGTCCGGCATAGGCTGTTCCGCCTGGATCCCCAGCCCCCACCTGAGGTTCGACTCCATCCACACCCCACACGGAAGGGCCATACCGGTCGCAGTTGGTGTGAAGCTCTTCAGACCAGAACTGACGGTGGCAACGATCTCCGGGGACGGGGATCTGGCGGGTATCGGACTCGGTCACCTTATTCACGCGGCCGCTAGGAACTACGACATAACGGTGGTCATGGTGAATAATGGGATTTACGCCATGACCGGAGGACAGCTGGCCCCAACGACGCCGAAGGGCCTCAGAACCCCCACAACGCCCGACGGCAACCCATACAGGCCCCTTGACGTATCACAGCTGGTCGCAACCGCCGGCGCATCCTTCGTCGCCAGGTGGACGACCTTCCACTTCAGGCCCCTGGTGAAGAGCATGGTGGAGGCGTTGGAGACCAAGGGCTTCTCGTTCGTTGAGGTGCTCTCACAGTGCCCGACCTACATGGGCAGGAGGATGAACCTCACCCCCTACGGGCTCATGAGGGCCATAGCTGAGGGGACCTCCCTTAAGGGTGAAGAGGGAAAGACGAGGATAGGGGTGTTGAAGGGATGAGGCTCGTGTTCGCCGGCTGGGCTGGACAGGGCGTCAGGTTCATGGGAAAGGTCGCGGCAAAGGCACTGTTCCTGGAGGGGCTTAGGGTTCGGGCCTCCTTCGAGTACACGGCAGCCGTGAGGTACGGCCCCGTGCTATCTTACGTCTTGGCCTCCGAGGGGGAGATCCACGAGATCGTGCCCGTCGACGCCGACGCCCTAGTCCTCCTGTCTCCAAAAGCGGAATCAAGGGCGAGGCCTTACATGGACGCAAGAGTGGTAATCAGGAACGGCCTCTATTACGAGGGACAACCTAAACCGCCACAGGGCCTCCCAGCGAACATGTTCTTCCTGGGCTACCTATCGGGTATCCTCGGGCGACCGAGGATAGACCTCCTCCTGAAAGCCGTTGACGGCGGCGCAAACGCCGAGGCGCTGAGACGTGGCCACTCAGCAGCTAAGGGAAATGAATAGGATCATCAGGGTTCCCAAGACGTCCATCGTACCGGTTATGGTCGGCGGAGAGAGAAGGTCTGGGTCGAGACCGTGTTTGTAGCTGAAAATGGTGATCGAGTGGGTGAGGACCCAGGCGACCACGGAGATGGCCGTTCCTAAGGCCGTCAAAAATAGGTGCGCCGCCAACGGAACATCTCCTAGTATGGCAATAAGCACAGACAGAAGTGAAAAGAGGAGGGCGCCCAGAATTACCGCCGCGCTCAGGTACCTGATGTGGCTCCGGGTTGGCGCAAGTCTGGGCTCGAGGAATCCAAGGTTGAGTCCCGTCGAGTACTTGGACGCGAGGATACCCCCTATTCCCCCGAGTTCTGAGTTCACGAGGGGGAGGACCACCAGGAGCCCTAGGTGCCTCGATATGACCTCCAGGTTCTTCTCCAGAATCACCCCCGCCACCAGATCCAGGAGAATCGCCAGGACCTGCGCCAGCATTGCGGCCTTCAGGACCTGAGCCTTAACTCCGAGCAGCAGGGACACGATCAGCATCGCGAGGGGGAGAAGGAGGGTGGACCATAGAGGAAGGCGGCCCAGCGTTGCGAAATGAGTCATGAAAACTATTGCCAGGACGTCCGCGAAGCCCATGATGAGCGGGATGCCATAGTGATCTGGGTCCATGCCGAAACGGAATCCCATGATGGTTATGGCCAGGAGAAAGAGGAGGATAATGGGAAACATGACCACGGCGGAGGAGTAGACTACGAAGATGACTCCCTCCAGGTCGACTGTCCCCTGCCCCACGCTCTCGTAGTACAGGTGGGCAAGGAGGACGGATACAAGTGGCAGAACAGACATAGAAAGGAGGAGGGACCCAACGGTCTTCCTCATCCCGGAAGACTTCAGACCCGCGAGGCCCTCGACATGCAGAATCGTTGATGCCTTGGCGCTCATGATGGAAAATATGTTCCCCCTGAGGCCCATGATGACGGGGAGCAGGGTCAGGAGGCCAGGAACGGCCGCTAGCGTTTTCGAGTGTGAGCCCAGGTAAAGGCCTGCTAGGAAGTCTCCCACCCCTAGGAGGGCCAGGGCAGGAAGGGCCTCAGCGAGGACCCTCCCCACCCGGCCCTTCAACCCGCCTCACCCTTTCCCAGGGTGAGCCTGACTGCCCTGGGCTCCTCGGGCAAGACCTCCACAACGGGCCTTCCGGGCGGGAGAGTGATCTCCTTGACGGTCTCGTTGCCGTCCACGGATATCACGACGGTCACGTCAATCGTGACGCTACCCGCGTTCACCAGGAGGAGGTTTTT
>QMSR01000037.1 GCA_003649695.1 Thermoplasmata archaeon | reverse complement strand
GCGAGAAGGAGGGCATGGCGACGACGCCGACGAGTTGCTGACCGGAGGCAAAGGGCAAGAAGACGAGGCTGATCAATACTAAGAAGATCAATAGTCTTGTTTTCATATCAGAATTAAAATTAAACTTGGATCTTAAATATTTTCTCCCTCCCCCTCCTGAACACGAGCACGTTTTTCTCCCCAAGGGTGTCGCGGAGGGTCTCCTCGATGGTGCTCACCTTCAGGGGGAGGAAGTGGGAGGCCGCACCCAGCATTGCCGTGTTCGTCGCGATCGCGCTCCCCATGACCTCCACGGAGATCTCCCTCGCCGGTACCCCGTATGCCTTCCTGACGCCGCGGAGATCCTTGACGAGCTCCGGCTCAACCACCGCGACGCCCCTGAGGAGGTGGTACCACTCGTCGTAGCCCTTTTGGTGCATGGCGATGAGTAGGTCTATCTTCTCGTGCACGGGGAACTTGATCCTAGAGTCCGAGATGATCACTGCCGATGAGGATGCCTGCAGCCTGACCACGGAGGTGTACTTCTGCGTGTAGAGCACCTCGAAGCCGTCCCTCATGGCGGCCTCGGCGAGGATCATGCCCAGCCTGAGGGCGCCCTGCCCCCCGACGCCCGCGATCCTCACGTCGAGCCTCAATCTGCCCACCGAATTGCCGAACCCCTTTAAGTGCTAGCGGGGACCAGCCACAGCCTGAGCGTCCCCGTGTCCAGGATGAGGTAGCCGCTGTCGTGGAGTCCATCCAGGAACCTGGAGGGGTAGGTCTTGGACATCAGCCAGCCCCCGTACCTACCCTCGAACCTGGAGTCCTCGAGGGCCATGCAGACCCCGTACTTCGCCAGGATCCTCCTCGCCGTCGGGTCATCGGGGCCGGAGGAGTGCAGGAGGTTCAGATCCCTGTAGGCCTCCAGGGTCTTGTTGCAGACGAAGATCATCGTGGGATTCCTCCTCCACACATCCGACCTGTGGACGAAGTCCGCCGAGGTGACCATATTGCCGAAGAGGAGGTTCCTGTGGAGGTTCATGTCGGCGAAGGCCGGCAGGAACAGGTAGCCGCTGAGGGCCTCGATCCTAAGGGCCGCATATGAGTTGCTGGGCAAGATGTTGCACCCCGGCCCCCGGAGGAGGAGGAAGGAAGAGGCACCGACTACCTCCGGCGAGATGGACCCCTCAAGCTCGCCCGCCAGGACCGGCATCCTGGACCTGGAGTCCCGGAAGGAGACCAGGGCCTGCCCGGCCGAGGCCGCGACGACCACGGCCGCGAGGGCGATCACCAGGCCCCTCCTGCCCCCGGGGATCCCCCTCGCCGCCAGGGGGAGGAAACCAGCGTTCATAACCAGCCCAACCAGGTGCCTGAAGGGGACGAACATCCACGCCACCAGGAAGGGGACAAGGACCCTGGAATCGCCCTCCTCGGGGTGGGAGACCACCCTGAGGAAGCCCACGAGGGCGAGGGGGGAGAGCATGAGGGTGGCTGACGCCAGCGATACCGCGAGGATGACGGGGGACCACAGGGGGCCCGAGATGGGCAGGGCGCTCTTGGAGTAGGCCCTCCAAAGGGAATAATTCTCGTTTAGGAAGTGCCAAGCGTTGAGGGGCACGAGGAGGAGGGTCAGGAGGAGCAGGACCAGGGTGGTCCTGTCCCTCAGCAGTCTTCCCTCCATCCTCTTGGATAGCCAGAGGGCGGGCAGGGACAGGAAGAGTATGAACCCCATGAGGTGGGAGAGGGGCATGAGGGCGGCAGTCGCGGCGGCGAGGCCCCACCTACCCCGGTTGGCCAGCGCGAGCTCCAGGACGAAGAGGAAGAAGACGAGCTGCCGCGAAAGGAGCGAATAGCGGAACTCGAAGGCTGGTATGGGGGCAAGCGAGAGCAGCAGGGCCAGGGAGATCTTGATCCTCTCATCCAGGTCGGACCTCACGGAATCGACCAGAGCCGCGGCTGCCAGAAAGGTGACAGCCGAGAGCAGGAGGTTCATGGGTAGGATTGACCAGTAGGAGCTTCCCCCCTCCAGGGACGAAGCGGCCGCCAGGAGGGGGACCGCGGGGGAGTCGGAGAAGGGGTAGAGGCCCACGTAGGAGAGGGGGTGGATGAGCCAGGGTGCCTCCCCCTCGGCTATTGCGCGGTCGGCCATGATCTGGTTGGCGAAGGAATCGTGGTGGTGCTCAGCGAGTATGGCGGGAACGGAGACTACGAGCACTATGGCGAGGGCGAGGAGGATCCTCACGTCCCACCACCAGCCTCTATCAGGTCTGCCAGGAACTCCGCGAGGTCGACCTTGCCCTCCGCGTACCTCCTGGCCAGATCCCTGTTGTTCCTGCCCTCGGCGGCGAGCCTGAGGGCCTCCCTGTAGGCCTCCCCCGGGGTCCGGGCGTTGGTCAGGAGACCGACCTCCTCCAGCTCCCTGAGGACCCCGAGGTCCCCCCTGCCCACGAAGGTGTTGTAGCGCACGACCGGGGTTCCAAGAATGGCCGCCTCCACGGCTATGGTGTGGGCGTCCGTGACCACGACCCTCGCGTGGTAAATGGCGCTGTGTATGAGCTCCGGCGGGAAGGGGAAGGGCCTCGATAACCTCCTGACCTCCGCGGGGAGACCGCCCTCCGAGCCCGCATAGACCCTAAGGCCCAGCTCACGTAGGCCACGCACGATCTCCACGACCTCCCCCAGCGTGAAGCCGTAGTGGGAGATGTCGTGGGAGGCCGTGAAGGTGTTCTTCCAGAGGAGGGCATACGGCTTATCACCGACGTACTCGAAGACCTCGTCAGAGGGCCTGAACCTCCTAGGGTGGAGGTAGGCGAGCTCCTTGCTCGCGTCGACCTCGACGGCCTTCCCCGGCGGCCTCGGCCCCCGGTAGGAGCTGGGGTGGACGAAGTACCTGGTGAGGGGGGCCACCAGGAGGTAGACGAGCCTCGAGGGCTCCGAGTCGAAGAAGAAGAGGTGGGGAAGGCCGAGGATCCTCGATACCAGGGCCGAGCTGACGCCGTCGACCATGAAGTCTGTCCTGAACTCCTTCGCTATGCCCGCCAGCCTACCCGCGTTCGCCAGTGTGCCCAGCGCCCGACTGGCGAGGGAACCCCCGGTGGGGGGGAGGGGAACGTGTCTCAGGCGCATCCTCTCCAGGAGCCTGAGGGCGGTCGGCCTCCCGGAGTGCACGAAGAGGGTCTCGTGCCCCCTCTCCTCCAGGATCCGGGCCACGGAGCCGTACATGAAGACCCTGGCCGGGTGCTTGATTTCGAAGACCACCCTCAAGCCCACGTTTTAAACGGGCATCCCCTTAGTATTTTGTGGAGCTTGCCCCCCTGGCCTCCGCCCTAGTCGTCCTCGCCCTCACCCCAAGGGTGATGTCGTGGGCGAGGTCCAGGGGTATCCTGGGCCCAGACGTGCGAAAGCCAGGGAGGCCGATGAAGCCCGAGATGGGCGGCTTGGCCATCGTGGCGGGCCTCCTGACCGGGATCCTCGTGGCCGAGGCTGAGGGGGTCATGGGGGGCCTTGGCTACCCCATCGCTGCCACGATTCTGGGGGCCGCCCTCGTGGGGGCCCTCGACGACCTTAAGGGGATAAGGAGGAGGTGGAAGCCCATCCTCGTAGCCATGGCGGCCGCCCCGGCGGCGGTGGCGGGCATCGGGGACCCGCACTTCTCCCTAGGGCCCATCGAGCTCACGGTTCCCGGCGCCCTCTACTGGGCCCTCCTGGTTCCCCTGGGCGTGACAGGGGCCGCCAACGCCATCAACATGCTAGCAGGCTACAACGGCCTCGAGGCAGGGGAGGTGGCGGTTGCCTCCTTCTTCCTGGCCCTCATCTCCCCTCCCGGCCCCGGCAGGACCCTTTCCCTGATCCTCCTGGCGTCCTGCCTGGCCTTCCTCGTGTACAACTGGTACCCTGGCAGGACCTTCATAGGGGACGTGGGGACGCTGACCCTGGGCTCGGCCTTCGCCCTGGCGGCCATGGTTGCGGATAGGGAGCTTTACGGGATCATACTCATAGCCCCCACCTTCTATGAGCTGGCCTCCGTGATCAGGTACACCCTACTGAGGGGGATCATAGCCAAGGAGGCCGCCGAGAGCCCCGTGATCGAGGATGGGAAGCTCAGGCCCCCCGAGGGCTGGGAGACCCTGACCCTGCCCTACCTCCTCCTATCCCTGAGGCCGGCCAGGGAGTGGGAGGTGGTCCTGGAGGTCCTGGCCCTCTTCGCCCTGTGCGGCATCGTGGTCCTCATCCTCTGCGAGTGAAAAAAGAAATAGGAAAGTGGAGCTTATCATGAGGAATGCATAGAAGCAAGATCCTGGTATGGGCACTACTTCTGACTCTCCTGGCAGCAGCCTCCATAGTCCCGCTGGCGATGAGCAACGTCCCGGGGCAGGTCAGCGAGAGGATAAACGTCTCGAGCAGGCCGACCATCCAGATCTATGACACCGTCGACCCGAAGAACCTGGTGAGGCACGACGGCTATGCCATCATATACTACTGGGACAAGACCAACGAGACCACTGAGCCCATCTTCGTCTCCATTTACGACGTCGAGGAGGGGGAGATGGTCGTAAGCGAACTCCACGTCGACGACTCCAGCGATGTCGGCTACGTCTACCCCGTCGCTGCGTGGCACATAGCCGCCAACCAGCTCCTCATAGTCTGGCAGGACGTCTCCGCAGGCTACGGGAAGGTCTATGGGAGGTTCGTCTCCCTCGGCGGGACCCTGGGGAGCAAGATCTCCATTGCCACCTCCCAGGGGCCCGGTTTCCTCTCCTACGTCAGGATCGCCAGCGGCGCCCAGAAGGCACTCGTTGTGTTCAAGGACTCGAGCCAGAACTACAGGGTCTACGGGTGCCTGGTCTCCTCCGACGGCTCCGTCCAGGGGCCGTTCCAGATATCCACCGACGGGGCTTACTATCCCCACGTGGCCTACGACTCCTCTTCGGGCAAGTTCCTCGTGGTCTGGGGCGTCTCGGGCTTTCAGATGAAGTTCCGCTGGGTCGACGAGGACGGCAACCTTGGACCCGAGACGAGCCTCGGGTCCGCGAATACCGGATTCCTGAGGCCCGCCAAGCTCATATCCGTGGGTCAGGGCAAGTTCGCCCTAGCTTACATAGGACACGACAACGAGCACCTGAACGTGACCATCATCAGCGCCGGCAGCGGCTCCCACACGGATGTGGTCGTCTCAACCAAGTACACCAAGTACCTCGACATGGCCTACGCCTTCGGGAAGATATACCTGGTCTACGAGGGCAAGTCGGGCAACGAGTATAACATCTACAGCGCGGTCGTCACGACATCAGGCGCTGTGGAGTCAAGCGACAACCCCATATGCACCGCCTCGGGGAACCAGAGGTACCCGAACCTGGACTTCGACGGCGAGAAGCTCGTGGCCGTCTGGAAGGACCACAGGAACAGCGCCTACAGGGCGGACGTGTACGGTGCGACGATAAAGACGGATGGTCAGCTCGACCGCGAGGTCGAGGTAGACGTCAACGGCGGGCAGACGGGCAAGAAGTACGTGCAGATGATCGGGCTCGAAGACGGGTACTCGATGGTGATCTTCAAGGAGTACGACGAGTCGGGGAACTACCTCGGCACCTACGGCAGGATCATACACTCGCCGGAGATACCGGAACTAGAGCTCCTCCTTAAGGACCAGTGAGTAGAGCTCTTTGGGGACCCTTACCTCCCTGCCGCATTTTGGGCATTTGAGGAGGACCTCGTCGCCTACGAGCACGCCCCTTCCAAGCGGGTGTCCGCAGTAGCACACGAAACCCCTCGGCCTCGCCGGGACGCCCAAAACCAGGACGTGTGGGGGAACGTCCTTGGTCACGACGGCCCCCGCGCCGACCATGGCGTAGGAGCCTATTCTCACCCCGCACACGATGGTGGCGTTGGCCCCTATCGAGGCCCCGTCCTCCACAACGGTCTCGCACGTCTCCCACTCCCCCTCGGCCCTGGGGTATAGGTCGTTGGTGAACGTCGCATGGGGGCCGACGAAGACTTTCCTGCCTATCGTAACCCCGTGGAAGACGGAGACGAAGTTCTCCAACTTTGAACCTTCCCCGACCTCGACGTGGTGGTCCACGTACACCCCCTTCCCCACGACCACCTTCTCCCCTATCACGGCGCCCTCCCTGACGTGGGCGAAGTGCCATATCCTCGTCCCCGCACCGATTATCGCCCCAGAGTCGACTATCGCGTAGGGGCCCACGAGGACCCCCATACCCAGCCTGGCGCCCCTGCGGACTATTGCTCCCTCCATGACGACGACGCCCTCGCCGAGGACTGCCCCCTCCTCCACCTTGGCCCTTGGGTCGATCATTCCACCGTCACGCTCTTCGCCAGGTTCCTTGGCCTGTCCACGTCCCTGCCCAGCGACACCGCGGCGTGATAAGCGAGGAGCTGCAGGATCACGGCGCTCTCGAAGAGCTGTCCGTAGGGGGATCCTCCCCCCACCTCGACCACCTCGTCGAAGGGGCCGTCGCAGAAGGGGGTCACGGCCAAGACCCTTCCGCCCCTGGCCCTGGCCTCGGCGCAGCTGATGAAGTTCTTCTCCCGGAGCCCGTCCTCCGGGACCAGGGATACGATCCAGGTGTCCCCGTCCACCAGGGCCAGGGGGCCGTGCTTCATCTCCCCGCTCGGGAAGGCCTCCGCCCCCCTGTACGTTATCTCCTTCATCTTCAGGGCGCCCTCCATCGCCATGCCCCGGAAGAGACCCCTCCCAAGGTAGAGGAGCTTCCCTGCATTGGCCAGGGTTGGGGCGAGTTTGCGCAGCTTATCCTCCCTGAGGAGTGCGGAGTAGGCCCTCCTGGGGGCCTCGGCCGCGTCCTCGGAGAGGTCCGCGCCCCAGGAAGAGGCGAGCCAGAGGAATGCGGCCAGCTGGGCCGTGAAGGTCTTGGTGGCGGCCACCGAGACCTCTATGCCTGCCCTGGTGAGGACGTGGGAGTCCACCTCCCTGGTGATCGAGCTCCCCGGGGTGTTGGTGATGGCGAAGGTCCTGAGGCCGGCCCTCCTGGCGGCCCTGGCGGCCTTTATCGCATCGGCGGTCTCCCCGCTCTGGGTCGTTATGATGGCGATACCGTCGACCTCGGGAATCCTGGAATAGGCGAACTCGGATGAGATCTCGGCCACCGCCATGATGCCCAGCTCCCTCCTGAGGATGTACGAGGCTATGAGGGAGGCGTGGTAGGAGGTACCCGAGGCGACCAAAAACACCACATTCCCGGGGTCCGGGGCCCTCGCACCGGCGAGGCCCTCGAGCGTCCTCCTTATTGCCTCCGGCTGCTCGTGAATCTCCTTGTGCATGAAGTGGGGATGACCGGCCATGTCCGGGGAGGAGACTTCTACCTCCACCTCCCCCACCTCCGCCTTCACGGGGGCCCCCGTGAAGTCCAGGATCCTGTAGCCGGAGTCGCGGACCTCGACGATCCAACCGTTGTCCAGGAACACGGCCTTCCTAGTCTCGCCGATGAACCCGGCCAGGTCGGAGGACAGGAAGTACTCCCCCTCGCCCACGCCCAGCACCAGGGGGCTGTCCTTGCGGACCCCAATGAGCCCCCTCCAGCCCCTGACCATGAGGACGAAGGCGAAGGACCCCCTGAGCCGGCGCACGGTTGCCAGGACCGCCCTGAGCGGGTCGCCGTCAAAGTTCTCCTCAATCAGGTGCGCGATGACCTCGGTGTCGGTCTCGGAGCTGAACCTGTGCCCCCTCCCCCTGAGCTCCTCAACGAGCTCGTCGGCGTTCTCCAGGGTTCCGTTGTGCACCACGTAGAACATGCCCCTGCAGTCCCAGAGCGGGTGGGCGTTCCTGTCCGCCGGCTCACCGTGGGTGGCCCACCTCGTGTGCCCGATGCCCATGGTCCCGGGGAGGCGGAGGGCCTCCTC